>JAIORY010000316.1 GCA_021107915.1 Bacteroidales bacterium
AAATTTAATGACCAAAACAGTTTCAAGCTGTTTTGAACATTTGTACATTGATATTTGGAATTTGTTTGTTATTTGATTTTTTTGTTATTTGGTCCCGAAAGCTTTCGGGATTATTTTAAAATTTGCTGACTTTATGAACAAGTACTAATCAAAAAAGCTGAATAGATGAATCCCTGGCTAATAATACTGATAACATTAATTTCTTCAGCCTTTTTTTCAGGTATGGAAATAGCTTTTGTTAGTGCTAACAAGTTAAAAACAGAACTTGATAAAAGCCAAGGAAAACGTTCTGCCAAAATATTGTCAGGCTTTTACACTTCATCGTCAAATTTTATCGGTACACTTTTATTAGGTAATAATATTTCACTTGTAGTTTATGGTATTTTTATGGCAATGGTGCTCGAACCGTTGATAATTAATATATTACCACAGGCTCTTGCAACTGAATATATCATTTTGCTGATTCAAACTATTATCTCAACTATATTTATTCTTATTGTTGCAGAATTCATACCCAAAGTTCTTTTCAGGATTAATCCAAATAGAATTTTGAATACGTTTGCATTTCCCATAAAAATTATTTCATTTTTATTTTTTCCTATAGTATTAATTTTTATTCAGGCATCAAAAATTACTTTAAAAATCTTTTTTAAAGAAAAAATACAGCAGCAAAAATACGTTTTCTCAAATATTGATTTGAATGAATATGTTAAAGAATTTTCAGGTGATGAAATTTTTAAAAATTCTGATATTAAAGAAATACAGATGTTTCAGAATGCAATTGATTTCAGAAATATTAAGCTGCGCGAATGTATGACACCACGTACTGAAATTAAAGCTCTTGAGGAAAATGATTCAATTAATGAATTGAAAAAAACTTTTATCAAAACCGGACACTCAAAAATATTAATCTACAAAGAATCTATTGATAACATTATCGGTTATACACATTTGTATGACATGTTTAAAAATCCCATCAGTATTTCTTCTATCCTAAAAACTATAATTATTGTACCCGAAACTATGCTTGCAAATAAAGTTTTGTCAATGATGATAAAGCAACAAAAAAGTGCTGCTTTGGTAGTTGATGAATTTGGAGGTACTTCAGGAATGGTTACTCTTGAAGATATTATTGAAGAAATATTTGGAGAAATTGAAGATGAACACGATCATGATCAAGATGAAAATATCGAAAAGAAAATAAATGATAATGAATATATTTTTTCAGGAAGGTTGGAAATAGATTATTTAAATGATAAATACAATTTTAATTTACAAGAATCAGAAGAATTTGAAACTCTCGCAGGTTTAATTATTGATTCAGCTGAATGTATTCCAAAAGAGAATTTTGAAATTAAAATTGGAGATTATCAGTATAAAATTTTAAGTGCAAATGAAACAAAAATTATTCAGGTAAAGTTAATAATCGAAAAGTAAGCAGTTCTCAGTCGGCAGTAAACAGTCGGCAGTAAACAGTCGGCAGTAAACAAATACTCAAGACTGGAGACTGGAGACTGATGACTGGAGACTGGAGACCGGAAACTGGAAACTGAAAACTGAAATTATACCAATTACTTATCGGGATTAGACACCTATTAGTTACAAAATTATTTTTTTATTAAAAATTCTATTGTACATTTGCAAATTCTAAAAAAAAAGAAAAAATGGCAGCAATAGGAAATATTAGAAAGCACTCAGGATTATTAATAGTTGTTGTGGGAATAGCAATGGCTGCTTTTATTTTAGGTGATTTTATGAAAGGAAGTCCACGTAAATCAAATATTATTGGCGTGGTTAACGGGGAAAAAATTACATACCCGGAGTTTTCTCAGAAAGTAGAGGAAGGCCTTGAAGTTGAGAAACAAAATAAAAATACAAGTAATCTTACAGAAGTTGAAAGCTACGGAGTTAGACAACGTATCTGGAATAGTTTTGTTAAAGAAATATTACTTGGACAAGAGTATGAGGAAATAGGTCTTACAGTTTCAATAGATGAATTGTCTGAACTGATTTATGGTAAAAACCCACATCAATTTATTCGACAGAATTTTGTAAGTCAGGAAACTGGTGTATTTGACCCTGGTATGGTAAGAAGATTTATGCAAAACCTTGATCAAATGGATCAAGTACAACTTAATCAGTGGAAGAGCTTTAAAGAAGCAATTATTAATGACAGAAAAGAAAAGAAATTTGATAATTTATTTTCAGATGCGTATTTTATTCCACAGCCTTTTGCCGAAAATTTATACAAGGAAAGTAATACCAATGCAAGTATCAGAATATTTGTAAAAAACTATTCCCGAATATCAGATAGTTCAATTGTATATACCGATGAAGATATACAAAACTATTACAAAGAAAACAAAGAAAAATTTAAACAAACGGAATCAAGAGATATTGATTATGTTACTTTTGAAATAAAAGCATCAAAAAAAGATCATGCCAAAATAAAAGAAAGTGTTGATGAAATTTATAATGATTTTCTTGAAGCCCAAAATATCAAATCATTTGTAAATGCAACTTCTGACACCAAATACGATAGTATTTATTATAAAGACGAGCACTTTCCTGTTAATATAGCTGAAAAAATTAAAAATCAAAAACCGGGAATCTTTGTTCCACCATATATTGATAATAATGCATATCACATGGCGAAACTGATTAATGTTCAATATCGTCCTGATTCGATGAAAGCAACACATATACTAATTGCATATAATCAAGCATATAGAGCTGCTCAAAAAACAGAAAGAACAAAAGATGAAGCGAGTGCTTTAGCTGACAGTTTATTTAAAGTTGTGAAAAGAAATCCCGACAAAATTGAAAGTCTTGCCTTAGAATTTTCTAATGACGGTTCGGTAAAAGAAAATGGTGGAGACTTGGGTTGGTTTGCAGATCAAGCTATGATTGGACAATTCAACGAAGCAGTTATTAAGGGCAAAAATGGCGAAATAACTATGGCTGAAACCATTTTCGGATTTCATATTATAAAAATTACCGGCAAACAGAAACCGGTAAAAAAATATCGTGTTGCAGTAATTAACAGAGCAATAGAACCAAGTAGTAAAACATATCAAGAAGTTTATGTTGAAGCCAGCAAATTTGCAGGGGAAAATACTACAGCCGAAGCATTCCAAAATGCAATTGTTGAACAAGGGCTAAATAAGAGATCTGCAACTAATTTAGCTCCTATGGCAAATAATATTCCCGGAATTAAAAATCCCAGAGGTATTATTCGTTGGGCTTATGAAGAAGGTATTGAAGAAGAAAGTATTTCTAAAATATTTGATATGGATGGTAGTTATATTATTGCAATTATAACTAAAGTAAATGAAAAAGGAATTAAAGACCTGAAAGATGTTGAAAAAACAATAACACGATCTGTTATTAAAAATAAAAAAGCAGAATTAATTGAAGATATGATTGCTACTTCTATTGGAAAAAACATCAATGAAATAGCAGCAGACCTTGAAGCTGATGTAGATACAGTTGAAAATATTAATTTCGGTTCAGCAAATTTAATAGGCTTCGGTCGTGAACCTGAAGTTATTGGTGAAATTTTCTCTATGGAAATAAATAAATTATCAGAACCTATTCAGGGAAACAGAGGAGTTTATATGGTGATAATTGATGAAATAACAGAAGCTCCGCAGGGAGGTAGTTATGCTATTGTTATTAATCCTATAATTCAATCATTCCAGTCAAGAATAAGAAATAATTATTTATACAGGTCTCTTGAAAGAATTTCTGATATTGAAGATGACAGGATATTGTATTATTAATAATAAGCAATATTTATAAAATATTAAAAAGGGTGCTGAAAAGTATCCTTTTTTGTTTTGGGTTTCAGGTTTCAAGTTTCAAGTTTCAGGTTTTAGTCCACTCCGAAAACTAAAAAAATGCCACGAAAACACCAAGACACAAAAACCCACAAAAGAATTATAATTCATCCAACCTCGCTGCGTCCAGTTTTAAAAAGATAAAAAGTAAAATTGTAAAAGCCCAAAGAGAAGATCCGCCATAACTAAAAAATGGCAACGGAATACCAATTACCGGTGTAATACCTATCGTCATTCCGATATTTATAAAAAAGTGAAAAAACAAAATAGAAGCAAGTCCGTATCCATAAATACGGGCGAAAGCCGATCGTTGTCGTTCGGCTAATTTTACAATTCTTATCATCAGCCAAAGCAACAAAATTATTACGGTCAGGCTTCCAATAAATCCCCATTCTTCGCCAACAGTACAAAAAATAAAATCGGTACTTTGTTCAGGAACAAAATTATATTTTGTTTGAGTTCCTTTTAAAAATCCTTTTCCTGTCAGTCCTCCCGAGCCAATTGCAATTTTCGATTGATTTACATTATATCCTGCTCCATGAAGGTCTTTCTCAATCCCGAGCAGCACATTAATTCTTTTTTTCTGATGATTTTCAAGAGCATTCTCAAAAGCATAATCAACACTAAAAGCAAATAATGACATAAGTATTGACAAGCCGATGATTGGGATAATATTTTTACGCGAATTTTTGAATAAGAGAAATATTAAAAAAGTAAGACTTATAATTATTCCAATAACGATAAACTTATTTAACAAAAGTGTAAAAATAAATATCGCGGCAACGATTACACCAATAATAAGAATACTGCCTGATAAACCTTCGCGATACAAAACAAGAATAAATACCGTGTAAACAAGGGCTGAACCGGCATCATATTGTAATAAAATCAAAAAAGCTGGTATGCCAATAATTATTAGTGCCTTAAAGATAAACTTGAAATTTTTTAGATTTATATTAAGTGAAGTAAGAAATTTAGCGAGAGCAAGATTAGTTGCAAATTTTGCAAACTCTGCCGGTTGAATTCCAAAACCACCTATTTGAAACCAGGAACGGGAGCCTGCTATCTCTTTTCCTATTATTAATACAGCTATCAGAGAAACAATACTTATTCCGTAAATAAGATATGAAAATGTTGAAAAAAATTTAACATCTATCATTAAAATAATAACTCCGAGAATTATCGATGCACCTATCCAAATAAGTTGTTTTCCGTACTTTTGTGATAAATCGAAAATATTATTATGGTCTTCGTTGTAAACAGCGGCATAAATATTTATCCAGCCTAAAAAGACTAAAACAAGGAATAAAATTATTGATACCTTGTCGATGTTATATATTCCCTTTTTATTTCTCAATTTTCAGGTTTTTTTTGCTTTATTTCCAATAAGTTTGCATCTAAAATTTTCTTTTCAAACCAATTATTTTTTATTTCTGAATTCAAATATTTTGCAATTATTAATGAAGCGATTGGAGCTGCCCATGTTGAACCGAATCCCGCATTTTCAACAACTACCGAAATTGCTATTTGCGGATTATCCATTGGGGCAAAAGCAATAAATACCGAATGATTTTCTCCAAATGGATTTTCGGCAGTTCCTGTTTTACCGCACATTTTAATACTATCTATTTTATACCATCTTGCTGTTCCGTGCTCTCCTTCATAAACCAAATTCATGCCCTCAATAACCGTTTCAAAATTTGAAGAATCTATTGTTGTAATTATTTTTTTCTGATAAAAATTACTTGTATATTCAATATTTTTGATTGATTTTATGATATGGGGAATTTTATAGTATCCGCGGTTTGCAATTGTTGCCGTTACATTTGCTAATTGCAGAGGTGTTAATTCAATTTCGCCCTGACCAATTGCAAGAGAGCGTACGGTTATTGCCCTCCAACCTTTTTTACCATAGTATTTGTTAAAATAAGTTTCTTTTGGAAGATTTCCGGGGCGTTGGTTTACAAGATCATTTTTAATTTTGCTTCCGATACCAAAACTTGCAACATGATTTCTCCAGATATTGTAGCCCTCCTGATAGGTATCAAATTCTGCCTTTTCGGTTATTGATTTAAAAACTTTCCAGAAATACGGATTACATGATTGTTCGATTGCATGGATCAGATTTAGGGGCGATTTATGATTGTGGCTGCAAACTATCGGAGTTGAAATAACTCCCTGACAAGAATATTTTGTTTCCGGTTTTAAAACATCTTCCTGTAGTCCAATTAATGCATTTATAGTTTTAAAAGTTGAACCCGGAGGATATTGTGCCATTATTGCTCTGTTGAACAAAGGCTCAAGAGAATCAGTGCTTAATTTATTGAAATTTTCAGTTCTTATTCGTCCGATAAGTAAATTAGGATCATAAGCAGGACTGGAAATTAAAGCAAGAATATCGCCTGAAGAAGGTTCTATTGCTACAATGCTTCCCCGTTTATTTTGCATTAATTTTTCTCCATAAATCTGTAGTCTGTAATCTATTGATAAATAAATGTCTTCACCGGAAATAGCAGATGTATCATATTTTCCCTCCTGATAACTTCCTTTATCACGGTTAAAAACATCTACCATTTTTACTTTAAGTCCTTTGTCTCCGCGTAATATCTTTTCGTAAGTAAGTTCAATTCCGCTTTTTCCCACGTAATCACCTTGTTTATAATAATCATCCTTTTTTAAATCTCTTTGATCTACTTCTCCTACATATCCCAAAATATGAGCTGCAATAGGCATAGGATATTTTCTTAAAGTTCTTGCCTGAACATAAAACCCGGGATATTTATATAGTTTTTCTCCAAAAAACGCGTAATCTTCTTTTGATATCTGTTCAAGAAATATTGATGGTTTATAATATGAGTATTTTTTTACTTTCTCAAACCTTTTGTTCAATTGTTCTTTATTAATATTTAGTAAAGTACAAAATTCAACAGTATCAAATTCTTTTACAAGTCGGGGTGTAACCATCAGGTCGTAGGCAGCTTCGTTATATACAAGCAGTTCTCCATTACGATCGAATACTAATCCCCTTGCCGGATATTGTGTTTCGTATCGTAAAACATTTTTGTTTGCATAAAGTTTATAGTCATTATCTACAACCTGAATAATAAATAAACGAAACAGATAGATTACTCCTACGAGGACATAAATAGAAATAATAACATATTTCCTTTTGGAGTAATTTGTTTTGATCATTTTATTTCTGAATTCAGATTAAATAAGTTGTAGTACAAAATTAATGATAATTTCATTATTTCACCACCCTCCTAAAACTATCTAATAATAAATTCGGGAGTATGAATAACATTGCTTTTGTTTAAAGCTCTATCCATGATATAAGTTTCAAAGGAAATTGTATCGGAGTTTAAAAATGGAGACATGATATAAAGTTCGAGTTCCATCCTAATTTCACCTTTAATGGATTTATTAACACCATCAGGAGTGAGAACAGGAATACGGGAATTAAATGTTATTGATGTGTCAGGGAAAATAATTTTTTGCTGTACGCCATTTATATTTTCATAAATATCAAGAAAAAAATTATACTGATATGGAGGAGTGTTTTCCTCATTCGTTAAGCCAATATCACCATCACCATCAGTATAAGAAATTGTAAGATATCCAAGCGAATCCAACTGATGAACATTATGTATTGTGGAAAAACTAACAAATTCAATATGTGGAATAATTGGATATTCCTCAAATTTTGCACAAGAGGGGATAATAAATAGACCGCTTATAAAAACAATCCATATTATTTTTACTGCTGTTTTCTTCATATTGGTTTCACAATTATATTTTATACTTTTTTTTAATAGTAATAATACTAATCAAATGTCTATTACTATGTTGCTAATCTTTAATTAATCAAATCTATTCTGCCATATTAAAAACACTTACAAAAATATAAAACCAATTTAATTAACTATTGTTATTTTTGTTAAAAATAAAAAACCAATTATAAAATTCTTTAATGAACAAGTTCAAAAATACGATTTTCAATACTAACTCAACTGAAAAGTTTAACGATGCTGCTATTGAAATATTTCATTATCAATACCAATCTAACGAACTTTATCAGGAATTTGTTAATCATTTAAAAATAAAACCTTCGGACATCAGGAGCTATAATGAAATTCCATTTTTGCCTGTAGGGTTTTTCAAAACTCATAAAATCAAAAGTAATAAGAAAGCAGCCGAAATAGTATTTTCAAGTAGTGGAACCTCCGGAAGTATTCCAAGCAAACATTATGTTACTGATATTTCAGTTTATCAATATAGCTTTAGAAATGCATTTGAGTATTTTTTTGGTGATATAAAAAATTATTGTGTTCTCGCTTTACTGCCTTCATATCTCGAAAGAGAAGGATCTTCATTAGTTTTTATGATTGATGATTTGATAAAAAGATCAGAAAATAGTAATAGCGGATTTTATCTGTATAATACACATGGATTAGTTAAAAAAATACATGAAATGGAACATCAGAAACAAAAAGTAATTTTGTTTGGTGTTTCTTTTGCTTTGCTTGACCTCGTTGAAAAATACACAATAAACACTCCCAATGCTATTATAATGGAAACGGGTGGAATGAAAGGCAGAAAAAAAGAAATAATAAGAAATGAATTGCACAGGCAATTATGTGATGGATTTGGTGTGCAATCAATTCAATCGGAATATGGAATGACGGAACTTTTGTCGCAGGCATATTCAAAAGCTAATGGAATATACAACACACCTCCATGGATGAAAATATTAGTCAGGGATATTAATGATCCACTTTCGATAATTGGGAATAATAAAACCGGAGGTATAAATATTATTGATCTGGCAAATTATAATTCCTGCTCATTTATTGCAACTCAAGACCTTGGCAAATTACATAATAATAGTTCTTTTGAAGTTCTCGGACGATTTGATGAAAGTGATATTCGGGGGTGTAGTTTATTGGTTAATTAGTG
>JAIORY010000013.1 GCA_021107915.1 Bacteroidales bacterium
TTTTCATTGTTGATTTACTGTTTACTTACTAATTATTTATAATTTTACTTGAAATTAGAAATTCGGAAGATGTCTAATTTCTAATTATTAAGTTAAAAATGTAAGCAATTTATAATTTATTAATCATAAAATCAAACACATGAAATCATACAGAAAAGAACTTTGGTATAACACCTCCGGTCGCCGTGAACTCATAAATATCACTTCTGATATTGAAGTCTGTCTTCACGAAAGTGGTGTTAAAGAAGGCTTATGTCTTGTTAATGCAATGCATATCACTTCAAGTGTTTTTATTAATGATGATGAAAACGGATTGCATCAGGATTTTGAAGACTGGTTAGAAAAACTTGCTCCCGAAAAACCGTATTCCCAATATCATCATAATGGTTATGAAGATAATGGAGATGCCCACCTAAAGCGAACAATAATGGGAAGGGAAGTTGTTGTGGCAATCACTAACGGCAAACTTGATTTTGGTCCTTGGGAACAAATATTTTATGGTGAGTTCGATGGGATGAGAAGAAAAAGAACTCTTGTGAAAATTATTGGGGAGTGAAGAAAATGTAAAATTTAAAATTTAAAATTTAAAGAGAAATAGCCAACAGGGTAACAATTTTAAATTTTGAATTTTAAATTTTGAATTTATAATTTCATAACTTTGCAGCCTTATTTAATTTCTGTCTAAATAAGAAATAAAAGATGGCGAAGGATAAAGATAAAATTATTGATAAAGTTACCGGAGATGATTATAAGTATGGTTTTTATACTGATATCGAAACCGAAACTATTCCTCCGGGACTGAATGAGGATATTATAAGATTAATTTCCAAGAAAAAAAATGAACCTGAGTTTTTACTCGAATTCAGATTAAAAGCGTACCGCCACTTTTTAAAATTACAAGAACCAAAATGGGCACATTTAAAATATCCTCCTGTCAATCTTCAGGATATAATTTATTATGCAGCTCCAAAAAAGCAAAAAGAATTTGACAGCCTTGACGAAGTTGATCCCGAATTATTAGATACATTTAACAAACTGGGAATTTCACTCGAAGAACAAAAACAATTGAGTGGTGTTGCCGTTGATGCTATAGTTGATAGTGTTTCGGTTAAAACTACTTTTCAGGATACTCTTTCCAAACATGGAATTATTTTTTGCTCATTCAGCGAGGCGGTACAAAATCATCCCGATCTGATAAAAAAATATATGGCAAAAGTGGTTCCATATACTGACAATTATTATGCGGCTTTAAACTCTGCTGTTTTTACTGATGGTTCGTTTTGTTACATTCCAAAGGGTGTGCGATGCCCGATTGAGCTTTCAACATATTTCAGAATAAATGCTGCAAAAACAGGTCAGTTTGAGCGAACTTTAATTATTGCCGATGAAGGCAGTTACGTAAGTTACCTTGAAGGATGCACAGCTCCACAACGTGACGAAAACCAACTTCACGCCGCAATTGTTGAGATAATTGTTATGAACGATGCAGAAGTAAAATATTCTACGGTTCAAAACTGGTACCCCGGTAATAAAAAGGGTAAAGGTGGTATTTATAATTTTGTTACAAAAAGAGCTTTATGTAAAGGAAAAAATTCTAAAGTTTCGTGGACACAAGTTGAAACCGGATCTGCAGTTACCTGGAAATATCCGGCTTGTGTTTTAAAAGGCGATAATTCAGTTGGTGAATTTTATTCGGTAGCTGTAACAAATAATTATCAGCAAGCTGACACCGGAACAAAAATGATCCATATCGGGAAAAACACTAAAAGCACAATTATTTCAAAAGGTATTTCTGCCGGAAAAAGTAATAATAGCTATCGCGGTTTGGTAAAAGTAGCCAAGAAAGCAGAAAATTCGAGAAATTACTCTCAATGCGATTCTTTGCTTTTGGGCGATAAATGTGGTGCACATACTTTTCCTCACATAAATACAAATAACAAATCATCAATTGTGGAACATGAAGCCACCACAAGTAAAATATCTGAGGAGCAATTATTTTATTGTAATCAAAGAGGAATAAGCACCGAGAGTGCAATTGGCTTAATTGTTAATGGTTATGCAAAAGAAGTATTAAATAAGCTTCCGATGGAATTTGCTGTTGAAGCTCAAAAGCTTTTGCAGATTACTTTGGAGGGAAGTGTGGGGTAGGATGGTTGTTTACTACAAATACTTGTTATAGCAAACAACTCAAAACTCAAAACCTGAAACATAAAACGAAATAGTTTCAAGTTTGAGGTTTCAAGTTTAAAGTTAAAAAAACAAATTAAAGAACACAAAAAAACACAAAATATGCTACTGAATATTCGAAATTTACATGTTTCAATCGAAGGAAAAGAAATAATTAAAGGACTTGACCTGAGTGTAAATAATGGAGAGGTTCATGCCATAATGGGACCCAACGGAACAGGTAAAAGTACTCTTGCAGCTGTTGTTGCAGGCAAAGAAGGTTATGAAATTACTGAAGGTGAAATTCTTTACAAAGGAAAAGATATTACCGATTTATCTCCCGAAGAAAGAGCTTGTGAAGGTATTTTTCTCGGATTTCAGTATCCCGTTGAAATACCGGGGGTAAGTATTACAAATTTCATGAGAACGGCAATAAACGAACAAAGAGAATACAAAGGGTTAAAATCTTTGACTGCCTCTGAGTTTCTTGCCAAAATGGAAGACAAAAAGAAACTTGTTGAAATACAGTCGAAGCTGACAAACCGTTCGGTAAATTCCGGTTTTTCGGGTGGGGAGAAGAAAAAAAATGAAATCTTTCAAATGGCACTTCTCGAACCAACCATGGCTATACTCGACGAAACTGATTCGGGTTTGGATATCGATGCCCTAAGAATAGTTGCAAATGGAATAAACAAACTTAGAACCGAAGAAAATGCAACAATTGTTATCACGCATTATCAGCGTTTGCTCGATTATATTATTCCTGATTTTGTTCATGTTTTATTTGAAGGGAAAATCGTAAAATCAGGTGGGAAAAACCTTGCTCTCGAATTAGAAGAAAAAGGTTATGAGTGGATCAAAGAGGAAGTTGAAAGAATGAGTTAATTAGTGGCTCTAAGAAAACGCCAATAACTTCGTTATGCTTGTATTTAAAACCAGTCATCCGTACGGACTCCTGATTTTAAATACTTCGCAAGCCTCGTTCTTGACGTCTTCTTAGAAACCACTTCAAAATTACTTAGTTTTACACTAATTATAATATGATGACAAATTCTAAAGATGAAATAAAAAATATTCCTTTAAAGGAAAAACTGATTCTTACTTTTGAGGAAAACAGTGAAAAACTTCTTGGAAAGAAAACATCACATATTTCTAAAATAAA
Source organism: Bacteroidales bacterium (assembly GCA_021107915.1). Classification (GTDB taxonomy): domain Bacteria; phylum Bacteroidota; class Bacteroidia; order Bacteroidales; family JAIORY01; genus JAIORY01. The sequence goes on from JAIORY010000013.1 coordinate 3,329, forward strand.
ACAGAAAGCTTTTGAGAATTTCAAAAAAATTGGTTTCCCTGATCCTAAATCTCAGGCATGGAAAAATACTGATTTGAGTGAAGTCCTCTCGAAAGACTATGAGCAGTTATTTAATTTTTCTACTGAAGGAACAAATGTTGAAGAACTGTTTCAGTGTGATATACATAATTTTGATACTCACATTGTTTCTCTGTTAAATGGCTGGTATGTAAATCCTTCTGAGCAAATTACAAAAATGCCTGACGGGACAATAGTTGGTAGTCTGGCAAAAGCTACAGAAGAATATCCTGAGCTGATAGAAAAATATTTTGGCAAAGCCCAAAATAAGAATAACAATTTTACGGAACTGAATACTGCTTTTTCTCAGGATGGAATTTTTATTTTTGTGCCCGATGGCGTTGAGGTTCTTAAGCCAATCCAAATGGTTAGCATCATAAATCACGAAAAGAATTTACTTGTTAATCACAGGAATCTGATTATTCTCGGCAAAAACAGCAAACTTACTTTTGTTCAATGTGATGATGCAATAAATCACCAGACAAGTTTTACAAATACGGTAACTGAATTTTTTCTTGAAGAAAATTCAAATCTTGATCATTACAAATTACAAAATCTGAATAATAATTCAAGTTTATTGAACTCAACTTATTTTAAGCAGGAAAAAGATAGTAATTTATCTACAAATTCTATTATCCTTAACGGAGGAATTATTAGAAATAATTATCATGTAAATCTTGACGGAGAAGGATGTAATTCAGAGATTTATGGTGTTTATTTGATGGATCGCAAACAGCATGTGGATAATCAGGTTTATGTAGATCATGCAAAACCAAATTGCACCAGCAGTCAGCTTTTTAAAGGTATCCTTGATGAACAGGCAAGCGGAGTTTTTAATGGTCATGTTCTTGTTCGCAGAGATGCTCAAAAAACAAGTGCATTTCAAACCAACAGAAATATTCTCCTTACTAATGAAGCTTCAATCGACACACAGCCATTTCTCGAAATTTATGCTGATGATGTAAAATGTAGTCATGGAGCTACTGTGGGACAACTTGATGAAGAAGCAATGTTTTATTTGAGGTCAAGAGGAATTGGTGAGAAAAATGCACGAATGTTGTTAATGTATGCTTATGCTGCCGAAATTATTGAAAAGATAAGTATTGAAGCACTGCAATTGCGAATTGATGATATGGTTAAAAAACGCTTACGTGGAGAGCTTTCGGTTTGCGATAAATGTGTTTTGCATTGCAGCAAACCAGATAAGGAGATTAGCTTTGATATTGATATGAGTAAGGTTTAATGATTGAATGCGAAAATGATTAAATGCTTAAATAATTGAGCAAACCTCGAAAAATCAAAAAATAATAACAGAAAATATGACCTTTGACATAAATAAAATACAAAAAGATTTTCCGGCACTTCATCAGGAAATTTATAAAAAACCCTTGGTTTATCTCGATAATGCCGCCACTACACAAAAGCCACAAGCGGTTATCGACCGTATCATTAAATACAATACTTACGAAAATTCCAATATTCATCGCGGAGTTCATTACCTGAGTCAGGAAGCTACAAATGCCTTTGAACAGGCAAGAATTTTTATAAAAGAATACATAAATGCTGCTGAATCTCATGAGATAATTTTTACAAAAGGAACAACCGAATCAATAAATATAATCGCTTCTTCTTTTGGCAAGAAATTTCTGAATAAAGATGATGAGATTATTATTTCGACAATGGAGCATCATTCAAATCTTGTTCCATGGCAACAGCTTTGTATTGAAAATGAAGCTCATTTAAAAGTAATTCCAATAAATGAAAAAGGTGAATTATTAATTGATGAGTTTAAAAAACTTCTTAATGAGAAAACAAAATTTGTAGCTCTCACACATATTTCCAATGCCCTCGGAACAATAAACCCCGTAAAGAAAATTATTGAAATGGCACATAAATTTGATGTACCTGTTTTGATTGACGGAGCGCAGGGAATACCTCATCTAAAAATTGATGTACAAAATTTGGATTGTGATTTTTACTGTTTTTCAGGACATAAGGTTTTTGCTCCAATGGGTTCGGGTGTACTTTACGGAAAAGAAAAATGGCTTGAAAAACTCCCTCCTTTTCAGTTTGGCGGCGAAATGGTTGAAAATGTTACATTTGAAAAAACCACTTTTAACGAATTGCCCTTTAAATTTGAAGCCGGCACACCTAATGTTGAAAGCATTCTCGGATTGGAAACTGCATTGAAATATATTTCAGAAATAGGAATTAAAAATATTGCAGATTACGAAAATGATTTGCTTAACTACGCAACTAAGGAATTAATAAAAATTGAAGGATTACGAATAATCGGAACTGCCGAAAAAAAAGCTTCTGTTATTTCTTTCCTTATCGGGAATATTCATCCTTATGATGCCGGAACAATAATCGACAGAATGGGTGTGGCAGTGCGAACAGGACATCATTGCGCACAACCGGTTTTAGATTGGTTTAATATTCCGGGTACTGTAAGGGCATCATTTGCTTTTTATAATACAAAGGAGGATGTTGACAAACTTGTAGAAGCTGTACTTCAAGCTAAGAAAATGTTGGAATAAAATATAATTGTAATTTTCTTTCCAACTCTTTATAAATTGCATAGCAGCAAAAGGTTTAAAATAGTTGCATGTGAATTATTCGGGTTAAGCTAATTTTTGCTCAAGATATTTTTTTGATATTTGTTTAACCGGTAGCCAGGCAGCACCAAATCCAATTACAAAAACTGTAATAAAGACATAAACAAAATCAAGAACTTTCATTTTAACCGGATAAGAATCAATAATAAAAGAACCATCGCCCGAGCCTAAACTAATTAGTCCGAATTCCTGCTGTAGCCAGCATATCAAAGCTCCAAAAGTAAGTCCGAAAACAGCACCGAATAATGATATCATTAACCCTTCGGTGAGAAAGATGCGTTTAACAAGTTTTTTGTTTGCACCAAGAGCATGCAAAACAGCAATATCTTTCTTTTTGTCGAGAATAAGCATTGATAATGATCCGATAACATTAAATGTAGCGATTATCAGAATAAATGATAAAATTAAAAAGACATTATTTTATAAAGCAATTCCTGTTGTTGAAACTGATTTTTTATTGAATAATCATCGCCAAGTAATTTTTGTATTTCTGCCTGGATTTTTCTTACATCAGAATCTTTATCCAAACCTAGTTCAATAGCAGTAACTTCATCATCATATTCGAGTAAATCCCTCGCAAAGTCAATAGGGACAATCACATATTTTACATCAAAATCCTGTTGGACAGAAAAAACTCCCGAGGCATGAATTAATTTCTGATTGAATGCATTTGCAAAATTAATACCCGATCCTGATGTTCTGCGGGGAACGTAAATTGTAAGCGGATCGGAAAAATCAGTAAGATTAAATCCCAGAAAATATGCAACGCCGGCACCCAAAACAGCATAATTTTTATCCTCATATTTCAGTTCGAATTCACCATCAACCATCATTGAATCAAGACGGCTCATTTGCCGGAAATCTTCACTAACTCCTTTAATCCTGATAATATGTTGTTTGGCATTTTGTTTGATAAGTGCATTTTCTTCAACTACTTGGGTATAATAAATTACTCCCGGTATATTTTTTATTGAGTTTTCGGGAAATTCGTTGCTGTGAAATGTTTTGCCTTCTTTTGGAGTGATCAAAATATCGGGATTAAAAGTATTAAAAAGCGATTCGACCAAACTCTCAAAACCGTTAAAAACCGAAAGCACAACTATCAAAGCCATAGTGCCGATAGTTATCCCGACAACAGAAATACCCGAAATAATATTTATGATATTATGTGACTTTTTTGATATTAAATATCGTTTTGCTATGTAGAATGAGAGGTTCACGGTTTGTTTATAGTTTTCAGTTTTGATTATCCAGCCTTCAGTCTTCAGTTTTCAGTCGGCAGTCTCCAGTCTTCAGTCTGCAGATTGCTTACTGCCTACTGAGTACTGTGGACTGCCTACTGTTTTATGCTTAATATAAAAATTACTTCCACGCCTTAACTATCAATCCTGTTCCTGTTTTATGTTTTAATTTTACATCAAGCAAATTTAATAATAAAACAAAAGGTAAAGTTATAAGATAATAAAAAGGTAAAATAATAAAAAGCAATTTTGTAAAGTTCAGCATTTTAATGGGATATTTCATGGATAGTTTCCATGCGATTTTTCCCGTGCTACCATAATTATATCTTGCTTCGGTTTTTGTAAATCCAGCTTTTTTCAGTTTTTCCTGAATTTCATCAATATTATATCCGTCTCTTACATGCTCATCAATAAACGAATGTTCACCATCCGATTCATGGTCGTGGTCATGAACATCTGATCCACCCTTGTCGGAAGGCGTTGAGATTAACAGCATTCCTCCCTTTTTTAGGGATTTGAAAAAATTCTCAAACACTTTTACATCTTCAAGAATATGTTCCATCACATCAACCGAAAGTATGAGGTCGTAACTATTTTCAGAAACATATTTTGTAAGATCAGCAGTTATAAAGTTTGCATTGTTCAAACCTATCTTGCTGAAAAAATTATTACAATCTTCAATTTGTTCGCTTTTTACATCTGTTCCGGTGATATTGCGGTTTTTGTTTTTTGATGCAAGAAAATAAGAATACTGTCCGAAACCCGAACCGGCATCAAGAATATTAGTTTTTCCGGAGGTGGTTTTTTCCCAGAGCCGAATTTCTTTTTTAACATGCCAGGTTCTGAGGAGAAGTATGTCGAGCAATTTGTAAAACAATTTTCTCAAAAATGGAGTTTTGTTAAAAACCTTTCCCAGACTGCGTTTTATTGGATCGTATTGCATTTTTTTTGTATTTCGAGATAATTATTATTTTATAGTTCTGACTTCCGACTTCCAACTTTTTTTACCCCTCTGTCCTAAAGGACATCTCCCCTAAAAATAGGGGAGAAATGCGCTTCGCAGAGAGATTTAGTAACTTCGGACTTCCAACTTCCAGCTTATGATTTATCATTCAACAGATTTTCAATATTCTCAATATAATCCAAAGAATCATCAAGATAAAACTGAAGCTCCGGAACCTGACGTAATTGATTTTTTATACGTATCCCAAGAGCATAACGAATATCCCGGGTATGACGAATAATATTCTTCAAAAGTTCGTCCTTGTCTTTGGTAGCAAACAAACTAACATAAACTTTAGCGATTGAAAGATCTGATGTTACATTAACTTTTGTAACTGTGATCATTGTTTTACCGAAAGCCGATCTTACTTCCCTCTGAAATATCTCTCCAATATCTTTCTGTAAAAGTTTTGATATTTTATTCTGTCTTTTTGTTTCCATGCTGCAAAA
>JAIORY010000173.1 GCA_021107915.1 Bacteroidales bacterium
ATTGCCGGTATTTTAGGAGTAGTAATACTATTGATGGCAATTATTGCAATTTATCAAAAAAAATTAGTCATTGCTATAATAGCGGCAGGGGCAGTAAGTTTATTTGCTTCGGTAATGTATCTATTATTAGCTGCTCCCGATGTGGCAATGACAGAAGCCGCAATCGGAAGCGGTTTATCAACAATAATATTTTTCTATGTACTAAACAAAATACGTAAGAATAATGCTTAAAAAAGGTTTAATACTTATAATTCTTATTGCTTTTGCAGCAATTTTTCTTAGTTTAATTTCATCTTTCAACGGAAATACAGAATTATCTGATCTGGGTTCGTATTATGCAAAAAATGCACCTTCTGAAGTTGGAGCAGCAAACCTTGTAACCGCAGTAGTTGTTACTTACAGAGGATTAGATACCCTTGGCGAAGTGGTAATTCTTTTTTTGGCTGCTGCAATTATTGGTTTATTACTAAAACTATCGAAAGATGAAAAAGATGAGAATTCAAGAATGGAAAATGTGCGTGCAACAAGTGAAATTTTACAAACTGCAACAAAAATTTTAGTTCCGGTAATTTTTCTATTTGGTGCTTATATTTTTATAAATGGTCATCTTACACCGGGCGGTGGTTTTCAGGGCGGAGCTGTAATTGCTTCGGGGCTTGTACTTTTGTTTATGGCAAACCCAAATATGAAAATCAATCATCGTCTGATTTCTTTTATTGAATCTATTTCCGGTCTTTCGTTTGTTTTCATTGGAATTCTTGGAATTTTGCTTGCAGGTGGTTTTCTTGATAACAAAATATTTGAACTCGGAACTTTCGGAAAACTGCTAAGTGCCGGTGCAATACCGTTAATCTACATTTTTATCGGGTTAAAAGTCGGCTCGGAATTATCAAGCATTGTTGGCACTTTAAACGAAACACAAAAAGAAAAATAATAATAAAATGGATTATTTTAATATTGAATATATCAGCATAGTAACAGGGTTTCTTCTTATTTTATTAGGACTTTTTGCAATCCTTACTCAAAAAAATATCATAAAAATCGTAATAGGTTTTTCTCTTTTCGACACAGGTATTCATATTGTGATGGTAAGTATTGGGTATATCCGTAACCGGACTGCTCCAATTCTCGACGAAACTGTAAATATTAAAGATGCGGCAAATCAAATTGTTGATCCCGTACCACAGGCACTGGTATTAACAGCCATTATAATTGGACTTGGTGTAACTGCACTTATGCTTGCTTATGTTCTTAAGTTACACAAAGAAAAAAAGTCTTTGGAAATTCAAAATTTCAGTGATCTGAAATGGTGAAAGGATTGACAATTTACGATTTACTATTGATGATTAATAAATCGTAAATCAAAAAAATAATAAAATAAATAGTAAATAATAAATAGTAAATAGTAAATAATAAATCCGTATGGTTTCACCAATACATATAATTACAATATCTCTCGGAATTGCTTTTGCACTTGGTATTTTCGGGAATCTTCCGAAAAAAATATCAGCAATAATAATGTTGATTGCCATTGGCGCAATAACTTTCATTTCGGCACAATGGGCTTATGCTCTATATTTCGGAAATGCAGAAACTACTCAGATTTTCACAGCAGGTTTCAAACCTCCATATTCCATAAATTTGCAAATGGGTATTTACGAAGCTTTCTTTTCATTGCTTATAAATATTATTGGTTTACTTGGCGGAATTTATTTATTCAACACCCTCGTAAAACAAGGGAAAAATGCAATTATTGTTTTTCTCATCCTAATAATGGGATTAAATGTAATTGTTCTTACACAAGATATTTTCAACTTATTTGTTTTTCTCGAAGTTCAAAGTATTGCCACTGCAGGATTAATCGTTTTACATAAAAACAAGGACTCTATTTCTTCTGGTTTCAAATATATGTTGGCTACCGGTATTATTGCCGGATTATTACTGATTGGAATTATCTTTTCCTATTATTTTACAGGCTCATTAAATATTGCCGATATTATCAATGCAAATATCGGACTATCAAAAGGAGGAGCAGTTGCAGTATTTCTAATTTTGATTGCAATTGTCCTTGAATTAAAACCATTTCCTGCCAATGGTTGGGCTATAGATGTTTATCAAAGTGTAAAACCCGGATTTGCGGCAATAATTTCAGCAGGTTCAGCTTCTGCGGCATTTTTCGTTTTATATAAAATACTTCCTATTGTCCCTGAAAATTTTTATAATGTAATCTCAGCTCTTGGAATAATAACTTTTATCGGCTCAAATTTAATTGGGATAAAACAAACAAATACAAACCGCCTGCTTGGATATTCTTCAATTGGGCAAATGGGCTTATTGATAACAATACTTGGTTTGTCTCCATACTTGGGCGACAAATTAACTTTTATTGCTTTTGCAATTCTCATCAGTCATTATCTGGCAAAAGCCGGATTATTTTGGCTTTCAGGAATTGTTAAACAACAGAACATAAAAAACTGGTCGAATCTTCGTAAGAAACCTGTTTTAATGGTTTTATTCGGAACATTCATTTTTACTTTATTAGGATTCCCTCCTTTCCCTTCATTTTTCGGAAAATGGGAATTAATAATGCAATTATCCGCTTCAGGTCAGTTTATATGGATGGCTTTAATTCTTGTGGGATCATTCATCGAAGGCATATATTTATTCCGATGGTTTAGTAATTCGCTAAAATCTGAAAACAGTAAATTACCTGAAATAAAAATCAGTTTAAATAAATTTATACCACCTGTAATATTTGGTGTTGCAACATACGGTTTTGGATATTTTGCAGGAACTTTTGTTGAAGCAGCCGGTGCAATAAATTACATACCTTTATTATTTATTGCTTTTATAGCACTAATTGATTTTTTACCTGCATGGACAAAAAACACTATTTCGATTGCAGGAGTTATTGCTTATATTTTTTATTTATATCCAAGCGTGGAAGGTGATTTATTACGGCAAATTTTCTTGGGGATTTTCCTTGGTGGGGCAGTAATAACTTTATTCTCCGGTTATTATTATAAAGGAAAAAGATTAGGATTTTATCCTATGGCATTAGCAATGTTTGCAGGTTTGGCAATGCTTATAACAGCTACTAATCTTTTCGAGATTTTATATGGCTGGGAATTAATGACAATAGGTTCATATTTTTTACTTATCAGAGGAAAAAAATCACTGCCACACGGATATAGTTATATGATGTTTTCTTTGGGAGGTTCTTACACAATGATGTTTGGATTTGCTTTAGCTTTTGCCGGCTTTGGAAATTTAGACCTTCAAGCATTATCAGGTATAACTGTTTATCCAACTTTAGCTTATTCATTAATTTTAATAGGATTTATGACCAAAACCGCCTCATTTGGATTACACATTTGGTTACCGGGGGCACATGGCGAAGCAGTAGCGGATATTCATTTTATGGCATCAGCTATTTTGCTTAAAGCAGGAGTATTTGGAATAATCTTAGTCCTGTTGGGAATGGGAGCCGAAGCCATTTATGCTAAAAATATTTTATTCGTTCTTGGATGGATTGGTGCAATCTCCGCCTTAATTGGTAATGTAGCCGCTTCGTTTCAGGAAAGTGCAAAACGATTGCTCGCATGGTCAAGTATCGGACAATTAGGATACATTGTATTTGGTCTTGCTATGATGTCGCATCTTGGATGGACAGCAGGCTTGTTTTATACAATAACTCACTTTTTATATAAAGGAGTTTTATTTTTAATTATCGGTGGTATTGCATTAAAACTCGGTACTCCCCTTATGTATAAAATGGGAGGATTAATAAAGAAAATGCCTTTTTCATTTATTGCAGTATTAATAGCTATTATAACTTTAGCAGGAGTTCCTCCATTAGTTGGATTTGCAGGTAAATGGTTGTTTTATAATGCAATAATTTCTGAAGGATTTTATTTTCAAGGTGTTGTAGTTTTGTTCTCCGGAATTGTAGCTTTTTTATACCTTTTCAGATTAATACATACAATCTTCCTTGGGCAGCTTAAAGATGAACATCGAAATGTGAAAGAAATATCCGTATGGCTTTTAATACCGGTTTACCTACTTTTATTTGCCATAATGATAATTTCAGCAAAACCTGAATTTATTTTAAAACCATTGGGGAATTATCTAATTTCATATTTCCCGACAGGGGCTCTTACATGGAACGAAACAATGGTTAGCACAGCTTTAGGACATTGGGACGGATATTGGATTATGATGATTGTTGGTGTAATGTTCGTAATACTTTTAGCTTGGCTGATAATTACCAATGCCAAAGCTCAAAAGGTTAAACAATTTAATATGGTTTATGCAGCAGAACGACCATTCAGACCTGAAACTACACACATGGCACATAATATGTTCGCAGGTTATAACAAGGCTCTTGGTTTTTTAATTGCTCCTTATGTTACTAATTTCTGGAATTGGATTTCTAATTTTGTTTATGATACTGCCGGCTTTGTCAGAAGAATATATTCCGGTAACGGACAAACTTATGTTCTTCATATTGTAGCATATATAATGGTTATTTATTTTATTATTTTTTAAATTAATTGAGAATCAAATAAATATGGATAATATAATATTAAAACTTTTATTTACACTTTTAGGATTATTTATTGTCCTTAATTGGGGATTATTAATGAGTGCCATAATGCAAAAAATTGTTGCACGTGTAGCAGGCAGGCATGGGATACCATTTTATCAACCATGGATCGACCTTATTAAATTATACACAAAACGTACTGCCATAACTCATGGAATAATGTTTTATCTCGGACCTGTTTTCAGGCTTGGAGGCGGTGTGGGTATGTTTCTGTTTATTCCTTTAATTTACGGTTCAGAGTATTTTACAAACTTTTCATGGTCAGGAGATTTAATTTTGATTTTATATTTCCAGTTTTTTGGAATGCTTGGAATGGCACTTGGAGCCGGAGAAGGCGGACATCCAAATTCTGTAATTGGTATTAGTCGTGGATTAGCACAATTTACAACTGTTGAAGTTCCAATGACACTTGCTGTCATTTCAATTGCTGTTCAGTATCAAACCTTATCAATAACCGAAATCGTTGCTGCACAGCAAGGTGGTATTCTTAATTGGACTTTGTTTACTAATCCTCTTGCAACTGCAGCTGCTATGCTTTCATTATTAGGTGCATTTCGTCATGCACCATTTAATCTTGTTAAAGCACCAAATGAAATTCCTATTGGCCCTCCAACAGAATATCACTCTTCCTTTTTGGGAGTTCTAAGAACTAATAATGCAATACTTCATGTAATTGAAGCCGTATTATTTATGAATTTATTTTTTGGAGGTGCAACAAATTGGTTTGAATTAATTTTAAAATCTTTCCTGATTTATTTCTGGTCAGTTTTTGTAGGTGTTGTTTTTCCACGATTCAGAATAGAACAATCAGTAGCATGGTTTTTAAAAGTTCCTTTGGTTATAGGAATCTTAGCAATAATTATTTTTATTTAAAATTTACAAAAAAGTCAAATAATGTCTGACATCAATAATAATACAAATAATAAAGAGGATAAATTTCTTGCTGAGGAGAATAAAAAAAGAACCGTTATCGGTCCTGATGGAATTGAATTTGAAATTGACCCTTTAAAAGATTATTTCTGCGATCAAAAACCTGAAGTCAGAGACCCGAAAAATAAAGTTGTTGAAAAATTTATAAATTGGGCAAGAGCCGAATCTCTGTGGGTTCTTGGTTTTGGAACAGGCTGCGGAAGTATTGAAATTCCTCCTTTATTGACTCCAAGATTTGATGCAGCCAGGTTTGGTGTTCAAATGAGAGCAACGCCACGACAATCTTCTGTAATTATTATTTCGGGATATCTTGCCGTAAAAACATTAAAAAGAGTTATCCGGTCTTACGAACAAATGCAGAGTCCTAAATATGTTCTCGCTCTTGGCAGTTGTACCATTAACGGTGGAATGTATTACGATAGTTACAATACAATTAACCGGCTTGATTATTATATGCCGGTTGATGTATATGTTGCAGGCTGTATGCCACGACCCGAAGCTTTACTGGCAGGATTTAATAAACTTAAAGAAAGAATAAAAGCCGGCAGAGCCGAAGGAGCTAACGAATATGCCGAGAAATTTGATTGGTATAAAGCAAATCAGAAAAAGATAATTAAAGATTGGAATATGCCGGATTATAATTGGTAACTTGATTGATGATTGACAATTTACTATTGACTATTAAACATCGTAAATCATAAATCATAAATCGTAAATCATAAATAAATGAAAAGCATTATTAACGATATAAAAACAAGATTCGAAATATCCGATATTGTGAAACAACGAGATAATTTCAACTTTCTTACATGTAAGAAAGAGCAGACAGTCTCTTTGATTACTCACTTAAAAAATATTGAGGGGTTTTCACATTTCGTTTTATTAACAGCAGTTGATTGGATTGAAGAAGGGAAATTTCAATTGACATATATTTTGAATAATCCTGATAAAAAAATTGATATTGGTATCAGAACTTTTATTGAACGGGAAACAGCTACAATGGATTCCGCACATCATTTGTGGGAGCATGTTGCAACATATCAAAGAGAATTAAAAGAAATGTTTGGAATTGATTTTCCGGGTAGTCCAAGAGTGGATGAATCATTTATTCTTGAAGGATGGGATGATATCCCGCCATATCGCAGAGATTTTGATACTAAAAAATATTCTGAAGAAACTTTTTTTCCAAGAGAAGGAAGAACTACAAACGATCCTACAGAATATATGAAGAAAAAATTATATCCAGATGAAGAAAAATAATAATAACATATTTAACTGGCAAGCTGACAGATCGAAATATCCTGAATTGGATAAAAATGGTAAACCCATTGTTGATCTGGCATCACATAAATATACAAAAATTTGGCAAGGTCCCAATCACCCGGGTGTAACAGGTAATATGTCTCTGGAATTAACCCTTAGCGGTGATGAAATTGTAGATGCAAAAACTCATGTTGGGTATTTGCATCGCGGTTTTGAGAAATTAATGGAACGCAGAATATATTTTAAAGGTCTTGCTACCAGTATCAGAATGTGTGTTCCCGAAGCAGATTCAAATGAATATGTTTATTCATCATGTGTTGAAGACTTAGCTAACATCGAAGTTCCGGAAATGGCTCTATGGCTTAGGACTTTAGCATTAGAAATGGCAAGATTACAAGTGCTATTACGTACTGTTCCCGGTCAGGCTTCCACTTTGTCGCTCGGTCTTGGTGGTCAGTGGGGAATGTATATTCGTGATTTGATACTTGACAGATTTGAAGAACTTACAGGAGGTCGTGTTTATCACATGTTTATAATTCCCGGTGGTGTTCGTGGTTTATTACCCGACGGATTTAAAAAACGAATGGAAGAAAATCTGAAAGAAGTTGATGAATTTGTTGAAAAAATTGAAGATTTGATTTATTCCAATTCAATCTTTAAAAAACGTACCGTGGGAGTTGGAGTTATTGATCCTTCATGGGTTAGCAAATATGGAATTGTTGGACCTAATGCCCGTGCTGCCGGTTTCAAAAGAGATGTTAGAAAAGATTATCCATATCTTAAATATAATGAATTGGATTTTGAAGTTTTTACAGCCACCGATTCTGATATCTATACAAGAAATCAAATTCGTAAACAAGACCTCATCACTACAGTTGACCTGATTAGACAAATATTAGCTAAAATGCCGGACAAAGGTGAGCTGAGGGCTAAAACACCTAATGTTTTACATTGGGAAATTGAAAAAGGAGAAACCTATCAACGTTCAGAATCATCACGTGGAGAATACGGTATGTATATGGTTTCTGATGGTTCAAAATATCCGAGAAGGATTAATTTAAGAGGTCCAAGTTATACACACGCAGTTTCTCTTTTAGAAAAAATGTTGATAAATGCAAATATCGCAGATGTACATTCTATAATGGTTTCGTTACAGACTTGTCCACCTGAGATTGAAAGATAAGAAAATTGATGATTTACGATTTACGATTTATGATTGAAGATTGTAAATTGCAAAACATAAATTGATCGAAATAAAAAACAATAAACTTGAATAATTGACTATTGATAAGTTATGATTGGCGAGTTATTATAAATCGTAAATCATAAATCTAAAATCATAAATTAAAAACCATGAGTTTAAAAGATATATTAACGCCATTCACAGCTTGGAAATATGTTACTAAAGATCCGGTAACTGTGAAAGATCCGCTTAACGACAGACCGGGAGCTGAAAGATATCGCGGGTTTCATAAAAACGATATTGACGAATGTATCGGTTGTGGGACTTGTGAAGATATTTGTCCTAATGCAGCTATCGACCTTGTTCCTGTTGAAGGAATTGAAACAAAAGATGGCGATAGTGGATTACGACCAAGAATTGACTACGGAAGATGCTGTTGGTGTGGTTTCTGTGTAGATATATGCACAACAAATTCGCTTAGTTTATCAAATGAATATAAATGGATAAGCGAGAATGCTGATGATTATAGATTTACTCCGGGAGTTGACAAAAAAGAATGGGATAAGGAAGAAAAAGGCTGGAAAAAACCGGAAGGAAACTATGAACTCTACGGTCTCCAAAGAGAAAACATGGAAGAACTTGAGCCTGAAAATCGCGATAAATCATTTATAGAAATT
>JAIORY010000030.1 GCA_021107915.1 Bacteroidales bacterium
GATATTTTTCAAACAAAATACTTCTTTTTAAAAAATCCTTTATTGAAAATCTCATTATCTTGCTTTCTTATACTTGTCTGAAATGAATTTATAAACTTGTTTTTTATTGATGATAATAATTCATTATCAGTAGTAATAATACTGTGAATAAGATGTTTTACCGTGCTTTTTACTTTGCGATACAACTTGTTATTAATCTCAATAATAACATTTTCAAATCTAATAATATTCGTATAAACGGGGTTTCTCCTTTTGAATTTAATAGTTTTTGGATATTCTTGCCGGGAATAATTATTTAATGATCCATTAATAGCAGAGTAGGGCTTAAGAACTAATTCTTCATCCATAGCAAAATATATCACCAAGTTTTTATAGAGTTTGTCAAATACTTTACGAAAACCGAATTTATTACTTGTTGCAGTGTTTCCGGCAAATTCCCAAACGTACTCTCTTGATACTACGAACTGTGGAATATTTTTATAATCACTATTTTTATAAAAATGATAATCATCAGGATCATAATTAAATATATTAAGCGCAATGTCAAATATTTTTAAAAATGACTCCTCAATATTTTTACTTAAATTTTGACTTTTTCTGTTTATGTATATCCTTGTATTCATAATAATTTAGTTAAGTAATACTTAAGTTTATGTTTTTATTAAAAATTTATTAAATAATTTAATTGCAATAATAATACGATTATTTGTATGAGTCAAGCAACTTAAGTAATTTATATTCATTTAAATACAAAATTAAGTAGTTAAGTTAAGGTAGCTTAAAAGTTTAACTTAAGTTACTTAAATATAATAAATAATTACTTAATTAATTGACTTCTGTACTTAATTATTGTATTTTTGCTTAAGTTATATTTTAATTGATTTTTTATGTCATCTAACTTTTCATTCATAGGTAATAATTTTGAAAATATCTTAAAGAGCTCGGGATTTATGCTTCCCGGTATCGAAAAGCTTGTGGCAATATATCATAACGAAATATCAGGAAAAACTGAAGCAAAGTATGTTATAAGACAAGAAGCAAATGTTTTGAATGAACTTTCAATTAAGGACTATTATCATGAAATCCAGAATCTTCGATCAGAAAAGCAAAATTATAACTGGTATAAAAAAGATGAACTTCCTTTTGAAACCGAAAAGTTAACTTCAGAGTTAAATATATTTACTGAAATAGAAAATATTGTTTTATTAATTAGACTTAAAAATGATATTGACGGAAAATTTGACCTGCTTTTTATATACTTTAATGACAATGTAAGTAATTTTGGAGTAAGTCGTTCAGATAAGAGTTTATCAACTGAAATTAAAACTATTATAGGCTTTCTTCTATACAATAACTTTAAGTCATTATTAAACACAAATAAACAAAATAAATCAATTTTAAAGTCCATAAACGAGAACACCAGATCATTGATTAGACAAACCACTATACTAAAAAGTGAGATTTCTCATACAAGGAAAAATTATGGAGAAAGCCTTATAAATGTATCTGTTCAATATCTAATGGAATTTTCCTCAAATTCTGAAAAGTCATATAAATTTTCGAAAGATGCACTGGATAAAATTAGTGAATTCACAGGAAATATCAATAATCTGAAATCTATTATCAGAAAATCAATTACTTATGTTGATAATGTATATTTTGACAACAATGATGATGAGATAATAATTCATGCTTGTCATATCAATCTTTACAATTATGAAGTACAAACTGAAGTTGAAGAAAATGAATTTAAGATTGATGATAGATATACAAAAACAATTTTACTTTTAGATAAATACGAACGCGCAGCAAAGAAAGTTTTAAGCGAGGGTAAAAATCTGACAAGTGAAAACCTTGGAAAAGCCTGTCCTAATCAAATTACAGCCCCTGCAATTTCTTTTGCTCTAAAAAAATACAAGAAAAAGATTTTCCATCTTTTTAAAATATATCCTGATAAATGGGAAAAGATACGAGAGGAATTTCGCCCTGTAAAAAATTTATTTATAGGTAGGAGAGATTTTAAAGAAAGAATGGGATAAGATGGCATAGTTGATTATCCATAAGGATTCCATTCAATCAATATAGCGGATATAGCAAAACTCTCTCACCGCAAACAATTGGAATTTATAAATTGATACTAATCTGAAGGATAGCTGTTGAAAATAATTATCTTATAAAAACAATAAATAGTACTTATTTAAGCATTCTATCATTTAAGCATTAAAGTAGCTCCTTCCTTTATTTGGGAGAATTTTGGAAAGAAAGATTTATTTAGCAACAGGCAGCTTCAGCAGCAACCCAAGCTGTAGAAAATGCTATTTGTAAATTGTAGCCACCGGTTGGACCGTCAAGATCAATAATTTCGCCTGCAAAATATATTCCTTCAATTAATTTTGAAGCCATTGTTTTTTGATTAATTTCTTCTGTATCAATTCCTCCTGCTGTTATTATTGCTTCATCGAAATCTCTGTGTCCCAGTATTCGTATTCTAAAATTCTTTAACCAATATAGAAGTCTTTTTCTTTCTTCCGGAGTTATTTCATTTCCAAGCCTGTGTTTCGAAATTCTTGATTGCGAAATGCAAATTGGAATTAATATTTTTGGCAATAACTTGTTTAAAATTGTTCTGAAATTTTCTTTACTCTGTTTATCGAATTCTCTTAAAAGTCTGTTGTCCAGTTTAGTTTCTCCAAGAGCAGGTTTCAGGTCAACGATAATTTCAACTTTTTTATTTTGTTTTAATGCAGGAACAATTATCCGGCTTAAAGTCAATATTACCGGACCGGTAATAGTAGAATCCCTAAATATCATCTCACCAAAATCTTCAACTACTTTTTCATTATCTATCAAGACAGTAGCATTTATATTTTTTAGCTCAAGACCATCAAGTCTGCCTGCAATATTGCCTGCCGCTTCAAGAGGTACAAGTGATGGTGCAACATTATTAATTGTATGACCAACAGACTCTGCAAGTTTATAGCCATCTCCGGTTGATCCTGTTTTTGGATAAGAAACTCCGCCGCTTGCAATAATTATTTTATCAGAATAAAAAGTTGTTTCTCTACCGTTTTCGCTTGCTGATACTCCAATCACTTTCTTGTCTTTGAGAATTAATGATTCAACTTTACAATTGATTTTTATCCTAACTGATTTTCTTTTACACCAAAAGACCATCTTTTTTACAACTTCAACAGCTTTACCATTTTCAGGGAAAACCCTTTTACCACGCTCTAATGTTGTTCTCACACCAATGTTATTCATAAATTTTATCAACTCATCCGAAAAGAAAACAGAAAAAGTAGAATTAAGAAATTCTCCGTTGGGATTTATTTTTTGAATGAATTCCTGCAATGGAGAAGTGTTAGTAATATTGCAGCGACCTTTGCCGGTAATTCCTAATTTCCGTCCGGGGTGTTGCATTTTTTCAAGAAGAAGGACTTTGCTCCCTAATTCAGCTGCATGTCCGGCAGCCATCAAACCGGCTGCTCCACCACCAATTACAATAATATCATATTTTAATACCATGATAAATTTATTTTATACGAAAGTAATATAAACCCTAAAATCCGCAAGTATTTTTTGTTAGCCGCTAATATCGCGAATTTTACTTTATCCAAATGTGTGAAGCAAAATGAGTTTTATTTTTTTCTTATTAGCGCATTAGCGGCTATTTATTTTTTAATTGCGGATATATGGTAAACTAATTTATATCTAAATAGATAGAATTATTATTACTTTTACTACCAAAGTTCTTTTATTAAAAATTAGAATCATGGAAACAAAATTCGTTGACCTGCATTGCCATCCTTCATTGAAACCCTTTGGAAAAAGTTTTAAAAAAATTGCAGGTAAAAATAATCCTGATATTAGTAAAGAAAACAGTATCTGGTATTACGATCCTCCTACTGTTTTTGACAAGTTTTTCAATATTGTAGCTTCGCTAACCAAATTCACACAATCAGATTTTTCTACAATGAGTTACGGAAATGCGCATGTAATTTTTGTCTCGCTTTATCCACTCGAAAAAGGTTTTGTGGTAGATAAACTGGGAACCGGGCTTGGGGGAGATTTATTAAAAAATCTGGTGATGGGCATAAGTAAAAAGCGTATTGATCATTTACAGGAAATGGATGATTATTTTACTGATCTTGAATCAATTTATGATTACTATAAACAACTTGACGGAGAGATATTCAGGCTTAAAGGTAAAAAACACAGGTATATAATTATTTCAAATTTTGCTGAAATTGAAAATGATATTAATACAGAGGTGAAAACAATTTATGTAGTTTTTACTATCGAAGGTGCAAATGTTTTTAATAGCGGTTTAATAAATCAAACTGCTAATGAAGATGAAATTTTAACAAATATCGACAAAGTAAAGAACTGGGATAATAAGCTGTTTTTTATTGGTATGGCTCATCATTTTTATAATGAATTATGCGGACATGCACAAAGCCTTCACGGCATCCCTGAAATGGTTTCTGATCAAACAGATGGGATGAATTCGGGATTTACTGATTTGGGTATAAAAGTGTTACATCGTTTGCTGGATAATACAAACGGAAAGAGAGTCTTGATTGACATCAAACACATGAGTGTTGATTCAAGAAATAAATATTATCAGATGCTTGAAGATAAATATGCAACTGAAAATATACCTTTGGTAGTTAGCCATGGCGCGGTAAATGGTTTAAGGTCTGATAATGAAAAAGTAATTGATAACCATAATACTAAAGGAAAATTCCAAGAGGATGACATAAATATTTATGATGATGAAATAATTAGAATAGCTCGTTCTAATGGAATATTTGGAATTCAACTTGATGAAAGACGAGTGGCAAATAAGGATGAATTGAAGAAAGCAGGAAACAGAATCCTTAGAAAGAAAATGCTCTCGAAACGCTCGAAACTACTTTGGAATCAGATTCAGCATATTGCTGAAATTCTTGATAAAGCTGGTCTTTTTGCATGGAGTATTCAATCTGTCGGTTCCGATTTTGATGGTTTAATTAATCCTTTAAATGGATTCTGGACTGCAAAGCAAATGAGCTTATTAAGTACTTATCTTTTAAAACATGCAGAAGCTTATTTAGCATCTCCACAATCAGTAAATCTAAATCAAAATAATAGAATATCTGCCGAAGAAATTATTGAACGTTTTATACATAATAATGCTTATGAATTTTTGCGAAGAAATTTCTGATTTATATTTCACCAATTTTATTCTAAATCAAAACTTGAATAATTACCTTTGCCGGCGGAAATAATCTGTGAATCTGTGGCCAAATTTTTATCTACGCGTTTTCACATAGATATTAAAATATGAATTATTTATCAGTAGAAAATCTTTCTAAATCTTATGGTGATCTTGATTTATTTGAAGATTTGAATTTTGGATTGAACAAAGGAGATAAAACTGCTTTAATAGCTAATAATGGTGCCGGAAAAACAAGTTTATTAAATATTCTTTCAGATAAGGAACCGGCGGATACAGGAAAAATTGTTTTTCGTGATGGACTTAAAATTGCTTATCTCGAACAGGATCCTGTTTTTGATGATAGCCTTAGTATCAATGAATTGGTTAAAGGGGGTAATTCGGAAATTCTTGGTGTTATCAACGAATACGAAAAAGCTCTTAAAAATCAAACTGAAAATTATACATCAAAAAATCAAAAAGAATTTGAAGAAGCAACATCAAAAATGGATAAATGTAATGCATGGGATTATGAGCGGCGAATGAAGCAGATTCTCACTCTTTTTAATATCACCGATCTCGATCAACAAATTACATTTCTTTCCGGTGGACAGAAAAAACGACTTGCCCTTGCCATTGTTTTACTTGATAATCCTGATTTCTTAATTCTTGATGAGCCAACCAATCATTTGGATATTAATATGATAGAATGGCTTGAGAAGTACTTGTTAATAAGCTCAGTTACTTTATTGATGGTTACTCACGACCGATATTTTCTTGATAGAGTTTGTGATCATATTCTGGAATTAAACGATGGAAAATTATTTCATCATAATGGGAATTACGGATATTATATAGAAAAAAGTGCAGAAAGAGAAGAAGTTGAAAAAACAGAAATAATAAAAGCACGCCGGCTCATGAAAAGGGAGCTTGATTGGATGCGAAGAATGCCACAAGCACGTACTACCAAATCAAAAGCCAGAATTGATTCTTTTTACAAAACTAAGGAAAAAGCTACTTCACAAAAAATAAAACAAGAACTAAAACTTGATGTGAAAATGTCGAGAGTAGGAGGGAAGATTCTGGAAATCAAAAATATAAAGAAAGCTTATGGTGATATTAAAATCCTTGAAAGTTTCGATTATATTTTCAAAAAAGGTGAAAGAATAGGTATTATCGGTAAAAACGGTGTTGGAAAAACCAGTTTATTAAATATGATAACAGGACTGGAAATCCCTGATTCTGGGAGTATTGTAAAAGGAGATACAATAACTTTCGGATATTATTCTCAGAAAGGGATACAATTCAATGAAGATCAACGTGTAATTGATATTTTAAAAGATATTGCAGAAGTCATTACATTAAGTAAAGGAAATCAACTTACTGCATCACAATTTCTACAGCATTTTATGTTTCCGCCTAAAATGCAATTCCAGCCGGTATCGACACTTAGCGGGGGAGAACGCCGAAGATTATATCTTTTGACCGTTCTTATGAAAAACCCGAATTTTCTTATTTTGGATGAGCCTACAAATGATCTGGATATTTTAACATTGAATAAGTTAGAAGATTTTCTGCTGAATTTTAACGGTTGTCTTATGATTGTTTCTCACGACAGATATTTTCTTGACAAGCTGTGCGATCATTTATTTCTTTTTAAAGATAATGGAACCATAAAAGATTTTTATGGAAATTATACCCAATATAAAAATAAAGAAGATGAAAATGAAAGGCTTGAAAGAAAACAAAAAACTGCAATTAAAAAAAGTGAAATAAAAGAAAAATCAGTCACAAAACAAAAGAAAAAAACAAAACTCACTTTTAACGAAAAGCGCGAATACGAAAAGCTCGAGAAAGAAATTGAAAATCTTGAGAAAGAAAAAACTGAACTCGAAACGAAACTAAATTCAGGTTCGGATAATTATGAAGAACTTGAAAAAATATCCTCTCACATTGGCGAAGTTATTGATCTTATTGATGAGAAAACTTTGCGGTGGATGGAGTTGGATGAGTTTGTTTCGTAAATTTTAATCACCCTTTCGAGCTTGTGTAAAAATATAGATTACTTTTTAAATATAAGAATAGCACCACAATTTATTGTGGTGATTTATTGGTATTTAAAAAACAATCCGCAGTCCGCTTCAGCGGACTTCTTATTGAAAATTTGTATTTTACACAGTCTTTTCCGTTCAGGGTTACAAATGGAAAATACCTATCTTTGCGCCATAATTTATTAAATATGAAATTTGAAGAATATCGTATCGCCGAGGGAATAAAAACCAGTATTTCTAAACTGGGTTATAAAAAACCCACTGACATTCAATATAAGTCTATTCCTCCAATTTTAAGAGGAGAGGACGTTCTCGCCATTGCACAAACAGGCACAGGCAAAACAGCAGCATTTGCCATTCCTATTTTGCATATTTTGCAGGAACGCAAAATTTATGGTCGCCCCGATGGAGTAAAATGTTTGGTAATGGCACCTACTCATGAGTTGGCTTTGCAGATAAATACTGTTTTTAAAACACTTGGTAAACATACAAGAATTACTTCTTTTTGTATCCATGGAGGCGTTGATCAAGAACCTCAGATTAAACAACTTAATAAAGGAGTAGATGTTTTAATTGCTACTCCCGGCAGAATGTTTGATTTAGTAAGTCAAGGTGTTTTGTTGTTAAAACGAGTAGAAATTTTGGTTCTTGATGAAGCCGACCATATGCTCGATTTAGGTTTTATTAAAGATATTCGTGATTTAATGCGTCATCTTCCCAGAAAACGCCAAACGCTTTTCTTTTCTGCAACCATCAACGATAAGATAAAAAAGCTTGCATATTCCATAGTTACCGATGCCATACGTATTCAAATCTCACCGAAAGATCCGGTAGCAAAAAATATTGAACATGCCGTTGCTTTTATCGAAATGGATGACAAACGATTCTTTTTGGAAGACCTGATAAAGAATAATACTGAAAAGAAAATTTTAGTATTTGTAAGAACTAAAGTACGTGCCGAGCGTGTGAAAAAAGCAATGGAAAGAGTTGATATCATTACAGATACAATTCATAGTGATAAGGAACAGCAAGACCGCGAACGATGTATGAAAAGTTTTAGAAACGGAGAACTAAAAATTTTAATTGCCACTGATGTTAGTGCCAGAGGAATTGACATACAGAATGTTGAATATGTAGTAAATTATGATTTACCCGAATCTTTAGAAAATTATGTTCATAGAGTGGGTAGGACAGGGCGTGGAAGTCAGAAAGGACAAGCCGTTTCCTTTTGCAGTCCTGAAGAAAAAGAACTTTTGGCAGATATTGAAAATAATCTGGGAAAACCTATTCAGAGGATAGAGATTTCTAAAAATGATTATAAATACACCTTGGACTTTACCGAAGATAAATCTCATGACTGGAAAAAGCTGATGAAAGAAATTGAA
>JAIORY010000004.1 GCA_021107915.1 Bacteroidales bacterium
CTGAAAGTGATATTGATGTAATGCTTGTTTCAAAAATATTTGAAAAAAACGATGATAAACTTATTGGAAAAACATGGCGATTAACAACAAAGGTTGATTCCAGAATTGAGCCATTTATCGTTAGCACAACCAGATTCAAAACCGATGAATATTCTCCATTATTGGAAATTGTCAGGCAGGAAGGTATTGAAATTCAAGTTTAAAAATACAAACAAAATATTCGGATAATAAAAAGCAGCAAATTAACTCGCTGCTTTTTATTTGTTGTTAGCCACAATCCCCCTTCGACGAAAATATCGATGAATATTTTGGATAACGTTGGGGTGAAAACAGTGAGTAAATATGAAGAAATTTATAGAAACACTAAAAATATTTACGTTGATTATTAACTGAACTGACTATAAATAAAGGATTGCAAAGAAATAATAACAAATTTTGACGTTAGTTGGAACCAGAAAAAAATAGATGGAAAAGAGAACAAAAGAATTTTTACAAGTTAGTTTTTATCTCTCAAAATTCGGGGAGAGTTCGGAACATGACAAGTATCCTTCACCTCCGAAAAGATTAAAAGTTGAAAAATGGAATGAGGCATATAGAATGTTTTATGAAAAATTATCAGGAGGGAGAAACATTTTAGCTTTTGAAAGAAGTTTGAAAAATGCAAGAGACGCTTTTGATAGCCACTCTCAAAATTCAGGCAGAATTGGGTGGAGAGCAAAAAATAGAAAACCGAATCCGTTAGGAAAAGAAGCTCAAATTGTATTTGATAAATTCGGTAACTTGACAGAGGAAGAAGTTTGGAATCAAATACGATACTATTCTGACTTAAGGATTAATGAATATAAACAAGTAATTGAAGACTTAATTAGCGTCCAAGAAAGTGAAGAAGAATATAAAAAAGGAAAAACGGAAGGTGGCCAAAAGGTTTTTACTTCAAGCAAATATGAAAGAAGTCCTTCTGCTCGAAATAACGCAATCAAAATACATGGCTTGAAGTGTAAAGTATGTGGATTTGATTTTAAAGAGGTTTATGGAGAATGGGGAGAAGGTTTTATTGAAGTACATCATCTCCAAGCATTGGCGGATAATCAAGGGGAAGAAATTGAAACTAATCCAGAAACTGATTTAATCGTAGTTTGCGCAAATTGCCATCGAATGCTTCACCGAAAGAAAGGAATGACATTGACAATTGAAGAATTAAAAGAAAAAATTTTTTAAGGCAGTGGCATTTTGTATAAATAATAGTAGGAAAAGTGCATAATATCAACGTTTGTAACCCGCTCAAACTTCATCACGGTTTGACAGGAAAATGCCACGCAATCTGCCACTACTTAAACAATTTACCGTTCTGATTTACGCATCAATATTAGCATACTTAGCATTTTGTTCAATAAATTCTCTACGTGGAGGCACTTCGTCACCCATAAGCATTGAGAAAACTCTGTCGGCTTCGGTGCCACTTTCAATTGTAACCTGACGTAAAGTACGGAATTCAGGTGCCATTGTGGTTAACCATAATTGTTCGGCATTCATCTCACCCAAACCTTTATATCTTTGAATGGACAATCCTTTATCGCTTCCATTTGGATTAAGCTCTTTTGTAACTTGAACTCGTTCATCTTCAGTCCAACAATAACGAGCTTCTTTGCCTTTTTTCAAAAGATAAAGCGGCGGTGTGGCAATGTAAACATATCCTTTTTCGATAAGTTCTTTCATATAACGGAAAAAGAAAGTGAGAATAAGGGTTGCAATATGACTTCCGTCAACATCAGCATCCGTCATAATTATAATTTTATGATACCGAAGTTTCTGAATATTAAGAGCTTTACTATCTTCCTCTGTACCAATACTTACACCCAAAGCAGTAAAAATATTTTTTATTTCTTCGTTTTCGAATATTTTATGAGGCATTGCTTTTTCAACATTCAGAATTTTACCTCTTAAAGGCAAAATAGCCTGAAACTTACGATTTCTGCCTTGCTTGGCAGTTCCACCTGCAGAGTCACCCTCCACAAAATATATTTCAGCTAATGAAGGATCGCGTTCAGAACAATCAGATAATTTACCGGGCAATCCTGAGCCTGTAAGAACATTTTTTCTTTGAACTAATTCTCTGGCTTTTCTTGCTGCGTGTCGTGCTGTGGCTGCCAGTACAACTTTATTTACAATAATTTTTGCTTCCTTTGGGTGTTCTTCAAGATAATTAGAAAGGTGTTCACTTATCATCTGATCAACAGCACCCATCACTTCTGAATTACCGAGTTTTGTTTTTGTTTGTCCCTCAAACTGCGGTTCCTGTACTTTAACAGAAATAATTGCAGTTAGTCCTTCTCTAAAATCATCACCATTTATATCAAATTTTAGTTTTGAAAGCATACCTGATTTCTCGGCATAGCTTTTTAATGTTCTTGTTAAGCCTCTTCTAAAACCGGATAAATGTGTTCCGCCTTCATGAGTGTTTATGTTATTAACAAATGAATGAAGATTTTCGGAAAATGAGGTATTATATTGCATCGAAACTTCAACAGGGACACTGTTTTTTTCTCCTTCAATACTTATTGGTTCGGGCATTAAAGGATCGCGTGTGGCATCTAAATATTTAATAAAATCTTCAAGTCCTTTTTCTGAGAAAAAAGTATCAGAGATAAACTCACCGGATTCATCTTTTTCGCGAAGATCAGTTAATTTTATTACTATCCCTTTATTCAAATATGCTAATTCACGCAGTCGTGATGCCAGAATACGATAATCATAATTAGTTACCAGAAAAATACTTTTATCTGGTAAAAAAGTTATTTCCGTTCCTGTTTCTGTTGATTCACCAATAGGTTTAACATCTTCCAATGGTTTACCGCAATGATATTCCTGAAAATATATTTTCCCGTTACGGAAAACTTTTGCAGTTAATTTTTGAGCAAGAGCATTTACACACGAAACACCAACTCCGTGCAATCCTCCGGATACTTTATATGATCCTTTATCAAATTTACCTCCGGCATGTAAAACAGTCATTACAACTTCTAAAGCC
Source organism: Bacteroidales bacterium (assembly GCA_021107915.1). Lineage (GTDB taxonomy): Bacteria > Bacteroidota > Bacteroidia > Bacteroidales > JAIORY01 > JAIORY01. The sequence goes on from JAIORY010000004.1 coordinate 3,029, forward strand.
GACTTTTTTTCTTTTTTGTGAATTTCGATGGGGATTCCTCGCCCATTATCAAAAGTGGTAACGGAGTTATCTTCGTTTATAGTAACTTCTATTTTGTCACAATATCCGGCTAAAGCTTCGTCAATTGAGTTATCAACAACTTCGTTTACGAGATGATGTAATCCTCTTGAACTTATATCGCCAATATACATTGCAGGTCGTTTTCTAACCGCTTCTAATCCTTCCAGTACCTGTATGTTTTCAGCATTGTAATTTTTTGCTTCCGCACTTTTTTCCTTATCAGTCATATTCAATTAGTTAAGTCTAAAATTTAAACTGCTGCAAAGATAATAATTATTTATGATAAAATTTGCATAAAAAACCAGTAATATCAATGTTTTTATTAACATTTTACTGTTAATTTACATTTTTTTAAAGCGCTGTATATCAGAGATAAAGAAATAAAGATAATGGTATTCTATTTTTGCAATTTTATTAAGGAATAATTATTTAAAAATTACTCCACATCAGCTACTTAAAACGAGTAAGTTATACCGCCAAGGAAGTTAAATTTTTGTAACGGGTAATTATCCCATTTTTTGTATTGAGAATTCATTACATTATTCAGATCAACAAATACTGAAAATTTTTGTGAGAATCTGTATTCAGCTCCAAAATTAATATCCACCCAGCCATCAATTTCTTTTGTAGTAATTACCCCTAATTCGTATGTTTTAGAATACATTTTAGAATGAGTTGCTAAGGCAGCTTTAAGTACAATTTTATCAAGAACTATAGTATTAACGCCAATTGATGCTTCAAATTGCGACCTATACCATGGTTCAAGCTCAGAATTCAAATCAAAACTATAATAGTCAGCTTTAAATAATATTCTCAAATTTTCTTTACTTTGATAAGAAATTTCGCCATTAAAATGAATAATATTTGCAGTATCATAAACAAGAGTAAATTTATCAAAATCAGCAACACTTGTATCATTAACAAAAAATGGCATATTTTCGATATTTGCACTTGAAATCATAATAGAATAATTAACAGTATTTTCAATATTTCCCATAATTCCCCCATAAACTTCAAATTTATTTTTTGAATATTCAAGTGGAATAACAGATGAAATAAATGGATTTTTTTCGTAAAGAGTTTTAAAATCGTTTCTATAAATATTACCTTTAGTTCCAATAAATGCGGTAAGGGTTTTTGGTATCACTTCTACTTCGGCTTTAATTACCGGGAAAAGATTTATTTTAGTTACAGAATCCAATTTGATTGCTGTATTCAACCTAAAATACAATTTATATTGTCCGAATTCAGCTTTAATATATGGTCGGACTCTTGCTATTTTGCTTATAATATTATTATTAACTGAATCATTGTTAGTATAATGAACAACTTCTGTATGAATCCCGATTTTTTGCAAATCACCTGAATTGAATAATTCAAAATGTGTATTTATATCAGATTTAAAATATCTCCTTTGCTCCGAAGTGCTGTAATAATCTGTCAGATAATAATAATTCAGATCAAAACTATGATTCAGTTTACCTTTTTTAAAATAATTACTGGTAAATCCGAGATTTAATCCTGCAAGTTGAAATCGTTGTCTGATATTATCTTCTTTAAATCCCAACGAATCAAAAATATTTTGTGTAAGATTATAAAAATGAACAACATCATGTTTATAAAATATTTCTCCTGATAAAGTATGATGCTTAAAAAATCGCTTACCTGAAATATTGGAAGTGCTATTACTAAAGGTACTAAATGGATGGTTTTTAATCTCTCCAAGAGAGGATAAATGTTTTAGATGTACTCCAAGTGCAAATTTACTTGATTGCAATGTGTTGGCAAAAAATTCGAGATAGGGCGTTTTATAATTTCCAAAACCAAGTTTTATATAATTTCCATATAATTTTTGTTTTGGTTCTCTAATTGTCCTTTCGTGGTCAAGAGTTTCCGGTGTTGTCAATGCATTAACTTTTGTTGAAGTAATTTTGTATGTCAATCTTGGCATCTTCTGTTCATCATTGTCAATTATAGGATTCGAATTTATTCTGTATGCATCCTGAATACTTGGCTTATACGATCCAATTATTGTTATCTCTTCGGTATGTTGAGGTTTTTGTGAATAAACAATATTTTGAGTTCCGATAAACGCAAACAGAACTATAAATATTTTGATTATGCTTGTGGTAATATTTCTTTTTGCTATCATCTTTAATTATTTATTTAAACTTTAAGATTTTATGGACTAATTAGTACTTTGACGCATTATCAATTTCTTCCGCCTTTTCCATTTCCAAAATAGCATCCAGTTTTTCCTGAGCTATTTTTCTTAGGTTTTGTCCTTCGTAATTTTCAATAATACTATTTAAAGTTTGTTTTGCCTGAAAAATATTATCCAATCCAATATAAACATCCGAAAGTAAAATAAAACTTTTCGCTACCCAATAATCATAAGATGAAAACTGTTCGGCAAGTTCAAAGATTAGTTTTTCAGCATCTTTAAAATTATTTTTTTCATAATCAATAAAAGCAATATAATATTTGGCTTCGGCAGACATTTTGTTTTTAGTTAACTTGCTACATATTTCAAATTCACGTTTTGCATTATACATATCATCAATCTCAAAATATGATTTTCCTAAGAAATAATGTGCTTCACGCATTTGATTTTGCGTAACTTTTTCGTTTTTCAATAATTTATTAGCTGCTACTATTGATTCTTTAAAATTGTTTATAAGGTAATTACATTTCATCTGACCATCAAGTGCAATATTGATATTTGTATTATTTTCAGCATTTTCTTCAAGTTGAATATAATTATGTAAAGCTGCATCATACATCTTATATTTAAAATTAATTATTGACGCCTGCAATAATGATTTTTCAGTAAAATGTGTTTTTGGTTCATTTATCACAAACTCATAATCATGTAATGCTTTAATCAGAGAGTCTCTTTTATATTCGCACTGAGCTTTGTAATAATGTGCGTTAACCAAAAAAACACCAAACTGAAATTTTTCAATATATGCACTAAACGAACTAATTGCGTTTTCGCACTTATTTGACATATACTGATTTTCGGCGGCAACATAAGTTATTGAATCCTGCTCGCTCGAAGAAACATTTGCAAATGAAAGATTTTCTGAATATTTGAAATATTCATTCACATTACCCAAATCAATATATACATTTTGAAGACTGGCAAGGGCATTTTTTGATTCCGGTGTTCCCGGATAATTATCAATAACTTTTTTCAATGCCTTGATAGCTTTCAAGCTTTGATCATTGTTATAATAGATAAGTCCTGTTTTTAGCAGTGAATTTTTTACATAATTACTTTTTGGATGAGTTTTTATAAGTTTATCAAAATAGACCAAAGCACTCCTATTGTCGTTTTGCAACATACTGCTTGTAGCCATCTCGTAATATGCATCGTCAATCCAACGCGATTTCGGGTAATATTTGACCAAATGATCGAGAGTTTTTATTTTATCGTTAAACAATGCCAATGCTCCCTGTGCCAACGCTTTCTGGTAAAGTGCATAATCAACATCTGCCTGATTTAATCTAAGTGCTTTATTAAAATTAGAAACAGCATTATCAAAATCAGAATTCACAAAATAACAATCACCCATTCTAAGGTAAGCATCATTTACAAGTTTTACATTTTCATTTTTTCTTTTTGCTATAAACTTTTTGAAATAAAATATCGCATTACCATAATCTTCTTTTTTAAAATATGTGTATGCAAGATTGTAATATGCCGAGTTATAAATTTGAAGTTGTGAGGCACCGGTCATATTCAAAAAAGCTTTAAAATATTTTATAGCTCCCCAATAATTCGAAAGTCTGTAAAAAGCATCTCCCATCCAAAAATTTGCTTTAGCTTTTATAGATTTGCTATAATTATAACTACCGGCTTTTTTGAACAATTCTATTGCTTCTTCAAATTTATTATTATTAAAAAGTTCAACTCCTCTATAAAAAGTAATTTTCTGATAAGCACTTTTTAAGTTGTTGTTTTTATTTTTTATTTTTTCGATTGACACTAAAGCCTCTTTGTAATTACTTGTAGATAAAAACAACTGGACCAGATATGTATATGCCTCAGGTACTCTTTCCGAATCGGGATATTTTTTAATATATTCTTCAAGCAATCTTATTGCTTCGTTATATGGATCGTTAGAAACTTCTGTACTTAATTTGGCATAATTAAAAAGTGCATCTTCCTGAATATTTTTATCAAAATCTAATTTGTATGCAGATAAAAACGCACTACTGGCAAATTTTTTCTGATCTATTTTAATATAGCAATCAGCGAGATGGTAATAGGCATTTTGGGTCAATTCATCATCTTTAGATATTACTTTTTGGAAATACTTAATGGCATTATTAAAATAACCATTTCTGAAATACGTAAAACCAATTTGATAATTATCTTCTCTTTTTAGCAAGTTTTTTGCTCTATTCTCAAAAAATTCGTAATACTCCATTGAACTCACAAAATCGTTATGCTGAAAAAAAGCATTACCAATTATTTTTGCCAAATCGGCTTTATTTTTTCTTTGTGCCTTTTTAAATAAAGCAGGTCCATCCTGAGTAATTTTTTCAAAATCTCCATTATGATGATGAATATGAATAATATAAAAAGGAATGATTTTATTATACATTCTGTTATTCTCAAGATTTTTAAATCCTTCAAGGGCAATATCATAATCGCCTTGCAAATATGCTATATGCGAATAATAATAATTTGCCTGAGTTTGATATTCCGATTTGTTATCTTTTATCGAAGCAAAAGCACTTTTTGCATTTGGTATATCTTTATTATTAAGATAACAATATCCTGTTTCAAAATAGTATTCAGTCCTTTCGGCTCGGGAAAGCTCTCTGACATTTGTTTTTTTTAACGATCGCAATGCATCGCGATAATTCCTTTCTCTGAACTGCAATTTACCAAGTTGAAAATATGCTCTTGGTATTTTAGCGTTTGCCGGATAATCAGTAATAAATCTATTCAATTGTTGCAGAGCATCCTCATGTCTTAATTCAAGTGCGCAAATAGCAATATAATACTCTGATGTTGCCTTGATTTCTGATATGTCATCGTTCTCTAAATTGTTAACTACATGTAAAAATGCATTTTGAGCTGCTCCGTATTTTTGTTTACTGAATAATTCCAGCCCAAGTTTATACTCATCATCCTGATATTCATTTATGCCACTTTGTTGTGCAAATATTATATTAAAATATCCGGTAAATAATAAAAAAACAAACGAGAATATAAAAAATTTGATCTTCATTAGATTTATGTTTTTTTGAATAATTTAAAATGACTAAAATGACTAAAATTTAAAATGACTAAAATGACAAATTTAAAATGACTAAAATTTAAAATCAATCCTGTCAAAAAAAATAAAAGTAGCAATTTGTTTAATGTATTGAATTTCTATTCAAGTCAACTTATCAACACCCGAACTTTAATAAATTAACGGAACAAATATGGAGATATTTTAGAAAAGGCTAAAATTTGTGATGAAAAAATGATACTGGATGCTGGATACTTGATGCTGGTTGCTGGAT
>JAIORY010000154.1 GCA_021107915.1 Bacteroidales bacterium
AGAGGGCTGCGTTATTTGCTTTTTAATCCCCGCTTTGAAAATACTGTGTGAAAATACAAATTTTCATTATAAAGTCCGCTGAAGCGGACTACTTATTATTTTTATACACCTTTACATCACCACAATAAATTGTGGTGCTATTCTTATATTTAAAAAGCATTCAATAATTTTCACACAACATCTGAAAGGCGAGACTATTGATAGTTATTACATAAAGTTTAGGAATTAATCAGGCTAAAACTTTGTTATTGATTATTGAGTGTTGCTTATTGAGTGTTTTTTCCTTCGGATTGCAAAGCTCAATTTCATTAATAATCCTTACGAAGCATAAGTTAGTCTCTAATAATAAATATATCAGATGTTTAAGTGGTATTACTTGCAATTTATTTCTTAAATACCTTAGCACAAATACAAGTCGTACTCATGAAGATACTCAAAAATACCATAGCACGACTTGGAATTATCAAGATTATCCTTAGCTATTTCGTAGCACGACTTAAAATCGTACCACGAAATATCTTACCAGAAAATAATATACAAAACAGCCACAATTGCTGTCAGTATCATAGCACCGATATTAAATGGCATTTTGGTATGAAACAAACCTTTGTATAATTCAATTCCTTTAGGATCGTTGGTTTTTCTTTCGAGCATACTTATCAAAATTGCTATTCCTGACAATACGAGAAAAACTACTCCCATTCTGTCGAGGAAAGGAAGTGATGACCATAAAACTTTAAAAGCAAATGATAGTGGAATTGTGAGCACGGCAACTGAAAGTGCAGCATTGGCAGTTATACGTTTCCAGAATAATCCGAAACAAAAAATTACAACTACACCCGGTGTTACAAATCCGGTAAACTCCTGAATATACTGAAATGCCTGATCGAGATTTCCAAGTAAAGGTTTTGCTGTAAGAACGGCAATTATAAGAGCAACTAAACTGGTGATTCTACCTACAGTTACCATTTTTGTTTCGCTTACATTTTTATCAATAAACTTTTTATAAATATCAAATGTAAAAATTGTAGATGTAGAATTAAGCATCGAAGCAAGTGAAGAAACCACTGCAGCGGCAAGAGCAGCAAAAGCCAATCCTCTCACACCAATAGGAACAAAATTATGAAGCAACCAGGGATATGCCTTATCCGAAGGTTCGAGTACAGTTCCTGCTTCGCTTGTTAGTACAAATGCAGCAATACCTGGAATAACAACAATAAGAGGAATTAATATTTTTAAGAATCCGGCAAATATCACACCTCTTTGTGCTTCACGAATATTTTTTGCAGCCAATCCTCTTTGAATAATATATTGATTAAATCCCCAATATGAAATATTAGCAATCCACATACCCCCAATCAATACACCAATACCCGGAAGATCCATGTATGCATCTTTTGTTCCACCATTACCATCGGGTATTATTAGTTGCCCCTTTTCGAGTATCATATTAAATTTTTCGGGAGCTTTTTCAATCAATTCTCTGAAACCGGCAATAAATCCATTCCCGTCAGAAACAGCATCAAGAGCCAGCCATGTAGTTACCAAACCTCCACCGATAAGAACCACAACCTGCACAACATCTGTCCATGCAACAGCAGTAAGTCCTCCATAAATTGAATAGATAGCTGCAAATAATGCAAGTCCGATAATCCCGTAAAGCAATGGAACTCCCATAATGGTTTTTAATGCAATAGCACCAAGATAAAGTACCGAAGTTAAATTTACAAAAACATAAACCAATAACCAAAATGTAGCCATGGCTGTTCGTACTCTGCCATCATATCTCATTTCAAGAAATTGAGGCATAGTGTATATCTTTTTTTCAAGAAAAATAGGTAAAAAATATTTTCCTACAATTATTAAAGTTATTGCTGCCATCCACTCATAAGTGGCAATACCCAATCCTATGGCATAACCCGAACCTGACATGCCGATAAATTGCTCAGCAGAAATATTTGAAGCTATCAATGAAGCACCAATAGCCCAGAAGGGTAATGATTTACTTGCCAGAAAATAATCTTTTGCTGTTTTCTTTTCCCCTTTTTTTGTCCTTGAAACCCAAAGTCCAACAAAAACTATTAATAACCCGTATGCAATAAAAACAGCATAATCTAAAGTCGAAAATCCAATATTTTCCATAAATTTTCTATTTATTAAAAATTAATGAGTGCAAATATAAAAATATATTGAAAACATATATTTAATTTGTTTACTATTGTCTATTAAAAATAATAACTGATTAGTCAACTAATAATTTTGGTTATTTGACTTTTAGGTAAAATGTTATAATTGATAATTAAATACTGATTTACTTACAAAACATCTTTCATTATGAAAAAAATAATTACTCTGATAATAATTTTTGCAATTGCTTTTACTGCTTGCAATTTCGATTCAGAAAAAAAAGATCAAAACAAAAACATAAATAAAATGACTATTAACAAAGAAGTTTTCGGAAAAATTGATAATCAGCAAATATTTTTATTTACGTTGAAAAATAAAAATGGAATGACTGTAAAAATTACTAATTATGGCGGAATTGTAACTTCGCTTTTAGTACCTGACAAAAACGGGAAATTAGATGATGTCGTTCTCGGCTTCGATAATTTGGATGATTACCTGCAAGGGCATCCATACTTTGGAGCAATTGTGGGTAGATATGGAAACAGAATTGCAAAAGGCAAATTTACTCTTAATGGAAAGGAATATAATTTAGCAATAAATAATGGACCAAACCATTTGCATGGAGGAATTAAAGGTTTTGACAAAGCAATCTGGAGTGCTGCAAAAATAAAAGAAAATGATTATGTTGGTCTTAGATTAAGTCATTTTAGTAAAGACGGTGATGAAGGATATCCCGGAAATCTTGGTGTTATAGTAATTTATTCTCTGACAAATAATAACGAATTAAAGATTAAATACCAGGCAACTACAGACAAAGCTACTCCTGTAAATCTTACTCATCATAGTTATTTTAACCTTGCCGGAACCGGTGATATATTTAATCATGAGTTGATGATTGATGCAAACAAATATACAGTAGTAAACAACAATTTGATTCCAACAGGAGAATTAAGAAATGTTAAAGAAACTGCATTTGATTTTACTTCTTCAAAAAAGATTGGAAAAGAAATTTCTGATGTTGAAGGAGGTTATGATCATAATTTTGTTTTGAATAATTATTCGGGAGAGACAAGAAAAGTTGTAGAAGTTCTTGAGCCAATATCTGGTAGAATAATGGAAGTATTCACAAGCGAACCGGGAATACAATTTTATTCGGGTAATTTTCTTGACGGAACTGAAATTGGAAAAAATAATAAGGTTTATAACAAGCATTACGGATTTTGTTTGGAAACACAACATTTCCCTGATAGCCCAAATCAGCTTGAATTTCCTTCTACAATATTACATCCGGGAGAAACCTACACTCATAAAACTATTTATAAATTTTCTGTAAAATAATTCTTAAATATATACACTAAAATGATTGATAAAAAACTACGATTAAAGAATATATTTTCTGTTTTGAGATCGCTCTTTTTTACATTGTTCATAATTGTGTTTTCATTCTCTTATGGACAAGAAAAAGCAAATATTCTTTTTTATAAGCACATGAAAGGTATCATTAATAATGATATTCAGATTGTTGCTGATATTTCCATTGTCAATAATAATATTAGTGGTTTTTATTATTACTATTTTGATGAACATGAGGAAAGTGAGAACTCTGTTTATTTTGGAAAAACCATTCCATTAATGGGATCAATAAATAATTTAAATGAATTTGAAATATTTGAATTTAATAAAGACGGTGCAAAATTTACGGGAACTCTTACAGAAGAAAACAAAATTACAGGGTACTGGCAAAGAAGCAAAGATAAAAAAAAGCTAAAATTTTTTCTTAATGAGTATTATCCTGATGGTAGTATGGCATTTAAAGTTTATTATCTTCAATCGGAATGTCCTTTAGTAAAAGAGGATAATTCATCAACTGCAAACATCGAAATTGTTTTTTTAGATCCGAATAATTATCCAATTAATAAAATTTCTGATTCTATAAGAGATATCCTGAAAATGAAATTCTTTGGAAAGAAATCCATTCTGCAAGAGCCGGAAATTATGATGATAAATTTTGAACAGGATTTCTTTAGCAGCTACAAAATAGCAAACAAAGATATTTACGACGGAGGAGATTCATTTAATTGGGAAAAGAAAAAAGAAATGAATATATATTACAATGAAAATTATATTCTTACTCTTTCATTTACTAACTATGCATACACGGGAGGAGCACACGGCTTATGGATGAAAAAATTTGTTATTCTGGATTTAAAGAAAGGCATTATCATTAAACTCGATAATATTTTTAAAAGTAATTACAAGGCGGAAATAAAAGAAATTCTCAATACTAAACTCAGACAGAAATACGCAATCAAAGAAAATGAAAAACTTACTGATGCAGGTTTTTTTGATGATGAAATAAATATTTCAAAAAACTATTATGTAAACAAAGATGGTGTGGGATTTTATTACAATAATTACGAAATTGCTTCGTATGCAACCGGACAAACTGATATTTTTATCCCGTTTAAAAGCATAATGCATCTAATAAAAATTGATAGCCCTGTAAACCGAATATTAAATTCTTTATATTAAAATTATAGTCATCCATCAACCTGTACGGGCAGATTTGCCTCGTTTCGTCTTAAATTTTGGTCATTTTAAATCCCGAAGCGGAGCTTCGAGTCCCGGATTCACGAATCCGAGGATTCGGAAGATGCTCGAGCATAGCTCGGCATTTTAGTCATTTTAGTCATTTTAAATTTTAGTCATTTTAAATTAAAATAATAATTGTTTATAAAAAGAGTAATACGTTTAATAAAAAATCAAAAACTATAATATTTTTGTAAAATTATTTTATTTATTTTGTAGCAAATTATAAGTTTATACTGTAATAATTTTAGTAATGGAAAATATTTACATTGTACTGGTAGGAGTTTTATTTATTCTTGCAATTTCAGATTTGGTTGTAGGAGTGAGCAATGATGCTGTTAACTTTCTAAACTCAGCAGTCGGATCGAAAGCTGCACCATTCAAAGTCATTATGTTAATTGCTGCATTGGGCATATTATTCGGAACAATATTTTCAAGCGGCATGATGGAGATTGCACGAAAAGGGATATTTCACCCTCAGTACTTTTATTTTTCAGAAATAATGATAATATTTCTGGCAGTTATGGTTACTGATGTCCTACTGCTTGACATGTTCAATACTTTCGGGCTACCAACTTCCACCACAGTATCAATTGTATTTGAACTTTTGGGTGCAGCAGTTGCTGTAGCAATATATAAAATATCTACAGACCCAAACGGAGCTATGCAAGTAGGCGAGTATATAAACTCAGAAAAAGCATTAGCAATTATTGCGGGTATTTTATTATCGGTCATTATTGCATTTACTATAGGAGCATTGGTTCAATATTTGGTCCGAATTGTATTTTCATTTAACTATAAAAAGACTTTAAAAAATTACGGAGCTATTTGGGGCGGGATCGCTATTTCAGCTATTACTTATTTTATCCTTATTAAAGGTGTAAAAGGTGCAGCTTTTATGTCGGATAACATCAAAGAGCTTATAACAGAAAACACCATATTTATACTTGGAATTAGTTTTATTGGATGGACAGTTCTTTTACAATTGTTAAGCTGGTTATTTAAATTAAACATTTTAAAACTTATTGTTTTAGTTGGCACTTTTGCTTTGGCAATGGCGTTTGCCGGAAACGACCTTGTAAACTTTATTGGTGTTCCACTTGCTGGTTTAGCTTCTTTTAATGAATTTATTAAAGAACTTGTTGCAAATCCGGGAACTGACCCAAACAGTTTTTTGATGACTGCTTTACAAGGTAAAACACAAACCCCTACTCTTTTACTTATCCTTGCCGGATTAATTATGGTAATCACATTATGGTTTAGCCGAAAAGCAAAAGGAGTAATGAAAACTGAAATTGACCTTGGTCGTCAAAATGAAGGTGCCGAACGATTTGGATCATCCGCTGTTTCGCGGTCAATTGTGAGGAGTTCTTTAAATCTCGGCAAAGCTGTTTCATATATTATTCCAAATACTGTAACAAACAAAATATCAAAACGATTCAGACCAGTTGAAACATTAGAAGATGCAGATAGTAAATCATTTGACCTTGTAAGAGCATCGGTAAATCTTGTTGTAGCAAGTATTATTATTTCATTTGCCACATCATTAAAACTTCCTCTTTCAACCACTTATGTTACATTTATGGTTGCAATGGGAACTTCGCTCGCTGATAAAGCATGGGGACGCGAAAGTGCAGTTTATCGTATTACCGGAGTGCTATCGGTAATAGGTGGATGGTTCTTTACTGCTTTTTCTGCATTTGTAGTTGCATTTCTTCTTGCATTATTATTTTCATGGGGTGGCTTTATCACAATTGGTATTATGGTTATTATTGCTTTTTTTATTATTTTCAAAACACAAGCTTTTCACAAAAAACGTGAAGAAAATCAAAAAGCAACTGAAAGCAGCTATGAAATTACAGGCGATAATATTGTTGAAAAATGTTCAACTGAAGTTGTAGATATATTGTTCGATATTTCTGTAATTTACAAAGATATTTTTCAAGCACTCATTAATGAAGATATAAAGAAACTCAGGGAAATAAATAAGCGTGTTGACAAGATAAACAAACACACCAAACGACTGAAAGACAATACCTATAAAACAATACATCAACTTAATGAAGATTTAGTAGAAACAGGACATTTTTATGTTCAGGTACTTGACTACTTGCGTGAGATAGCTCACTGTATTACATTTATTGTGCAACCAAGTTTAGAACATGTTGATAATAACCACAAAGGACTAATCCCTGAACAAATTGCAGAATTGAATTTTATTACAAAAGGTATAGATGATCTTATCAAAATAGTTAATAATGTTATTAAAAATGACGAATTTAGTGATCTTATTAATGTTTTGCATCACCAAAGAACATTGCTTGCAGCTATTGAAGAATATCGTAAAAAACAAATTAGAAGAATCAAATATAAAGAAGCAGGAACTAAAAACAGTATGCTTTATATCACTATTCTTGCCGAGACAAAGAATTTATTATTAAATACAATTAACCTTGTAAAATCGCAAAGAGATTTTATAATTTATAATAATAGTAAAAACGATACAAATTAAAACGAAGCGAAGCAAGCGACACGAAGTTAGCCCGTATGGGTCCGTATGGATTAATAAAATCATTTCAGGAGGGCAGACCGGCGTTGACCGTGCTGCCCTTGATTTTGCTATTAAAAATAATATCAGTTGCGGCGGAATGTGCCCGAAAGGACGACTTGCCGAAGATGGAAAAATTTCGGAAAAATATCTCTTATCCGAAACTTCAACAAGCGAATATACGCAACGTACTATTGAAAATGTAAAGTTAAGTGATGGTACCTTAATCTTGTTTAAAGATGAAATGGGCAAGGGAACCCGCTTAACTCTGGAAACTGCACGCAAACTAAATCGCCCCTTCCTTTCAATAAACCTTGACAGACCAGATAAATCAGTTTCTTTAAAAAGCTGGATAAAAAATCTCCAAATAAAAATCCTTAATATCGCGGGACCAAGAGAAAGCAATCAGCCGGGGATATATTTGCAAACAATAAAATTTCTGGAAAAACATATTATCTATTTGTAATAATACAAATTCCAAAACACATACAAACGTTGCATGTAGAGACGTTGTATACAACGTCTCTACCAAATGTACAGACGTTGCAATGCAACGTCTCTGCCAAAATAAATTTGTTTTGATTTATAAATCAGAACATCTATTATTTGACTTTCGTTATGTTCTGGAATTACTTTTATCGTGTCAATTGAAAAATTGATTTGATATCAATCAATGAAAAATCAAATTATTATCTAATCATTTAAAAACAAAAATTATGAAAAAACTATTATCAAAAACAGGTTTAACTGCACTTAGCTTGAGTATTATTTTTTTAATATCAAGTTGTGGCGGAGGAATAAGTACTAACGAACATCTTGGCAAATTACCTGGTCTTGCTATAAAGTACACTAAAAAAATTGAAAAAAAGAAAAAGGCTCTCAAAGAGTGTACTGATATGCAAAAAGCTTTTAAACTTGATAAAGAAGTAAAATCGCTTGATGAAGAAGCTGATAAAGCAATAAAGGAATACCTCGCAAGTAATACTCTTAATGCTTTCCCATTTGAACAAAAAGCTGATTATCCTTTTACAATTAATGAAGTTTTGATTAATACTAAAAATAATTCTTCGATTTCACGTATTCAACTTATTGCCAAAGTTACTGTTGACCAAGATATTAAAAATAAATATGGTGGATTTGAAAGAACAATATTTGCATACATTACCGCAGTTGATAAAGAAGGTAATATTTTAAAAGATAAACCTGATGTTTTTAGTTCGGGATTTACAAAACAAGAATTTACTAAAGGAAAAGAAATTGAGCTAACAGGTTCAATTGATGAAATAGATAAATTGGGAAATTTTGATAAATTTATTTTTGTTTCAAAAGAAGAATATAATTAAAATTAA
>JAIORY010000447.1 GCA_021107915.1 Bacteroidales bacterium
TTTCATCTTTCAGAAAATGCTGACCAAGTGATTTTTTTGGATTTACATATTGCATTATTAATATTATTGAAATTAAAAATCATAAATCATAAATCATAAATCAATCTAATCCCCCCTCAAAGCCCTAAACCTTTTTCTGGCTTGTACAGTAAACAAACTACCCGGATAATTCACAAATAATTTCTGATACAATTCCATAGCTTTTTCTTTATTTTTAAATTTTTCTTCTTGTAACTCAGCTCTTCTCATCAAAGCATTATCAGCTAAAATATCAAATCCATAATTCGAGTATATTACCTCAAGTAAACTATCGGCTGTTTGATAATCCTTCTGTTTAATTTTTATCTCAGATTTTTTAAAAAGAACTTCATCAATAATGGGATGAAATTTTAAAGTTTTTTCAAGAGAATCAAGAATTAATAAAGCCTCATCATTTTTATTCCGGTAAAATAAAAGATCAGCTTTTGAGTACATCTCAAGCTCAACGTAAGTACTGTCATCATTGATGTTATCACCAATCAAAAGCGAAAGTTCCATTGCATCATTAGCTATCAATTTTGAGGTAGCGGCTTTTAAAACATCCAATTGGATTTTTGCCCATCCAAATTCTCCGATAAAATATGATAATCTTGCATTTTTTAATTTTGCTTTATGAGCAATCGGACTATTTTTTAATGCTTTTTCAACCTGAGAATACAATAGAGTTGCTTCCCAAACCTCGCCCTTAAATAAATAAATATCGCCTAAAGCAATTTTACATTTTGCCTGCATTCCCGTTGAAATATATGGAATTAAAATTACTTCTTTCAAAATTTCTGTTGCTTCATCAAGTTCGTAGAGGTAAAAAGCTTGCAAATTGGCAAGGTCTTTCAATAGTGGTGCGGTACCACTATTTTTTCCAAGCTTTTTAATTGTTGAAACATATTCTTTTTTTAGCCTTTTGTATTCATTTTTTTGTGTTGAAGATGAGTTGCTCAATTGTAGGAATTTTGTGTTTAAATATCCAGTTTTTGCACGAAGAAATAATTTATTATTTTCTCCTTTTTTTACGATGTAATTAAACGCTTCAAGGGCGATATTGTAATTGTTGTTTGTCAAGCAAATTTCGGCAAGTTGAAAAACAGTAATACCATTTTCATTAAATCTTCTGTCTAAAGATTTTGCCTGAATAAAAGCAAATTCAAAATCTTTCTTTTGTGTCGAAAGCCAAAGCAAAAGCTCAGTATAATATCTGTTTGCAGGATGTTTCTGAGTTAATTTTAATAATTTATTTCTTAATAATTCTTCAACAATAGTACCTGTTTGTCCACTAATAATTGTTTGCAACCGGCTTTGGATAGAATTTATCGAACTTGTGTCATATTCAAGCATTGCGAGATATTCATCAATCATCCTGCTAAAGTTACCGGTGCGGTAATAAACATTTGCAAGAGCGATATTAAAAAGGTTTTGATTGTTTAATACAATTCGTCCTTTTTTATATGTTTCTATACAAAGATCTGGCAAAGAGCGATAAAGAAATGAATTTGCAATTTGAATGATCTTTCCTTCATTTGCCGGAAGATTTTCGAGTAATTTAATATATTGTTTTTCAGCTTTTTTGACTTTTCCCGAAAGACTGTAAATATACCCCAGATCAATATGATATTTGTAATTATTTGCATCCTTGCGTATTTGTTTTATTGCAAGTTTTTCAGCGTCCTTATAATTTTGTGTTTCTAATAAACAGCGAAAATAGTAAGTATAATAATTCGAAAGGTATCCTGATTTTTTAAAAAGTTCTTTGAAAATATCACCGGCTTTTTCAAATTCCTGATTTCTAAAATATTGTAACGCAAGTTTTTCCTGAGTTCTTTGACGATTTGATTGCTGTGAATGATGTTGAGTTGTAATTTGAGCATTGACTGAAAAACTCAGAATGAGAGAGAGGAAGATAAGAGAATATTTAATTTTTCTTTGCATTTTTATAAATAATGTTTTCCCGCTTTTATTTGTGAATCTGTGGCTTATTTATTTTATTTTTTCATTAAATTACTTTAAAACCCGTATATTTCACAAGCACTTCAGGAATCGAAATTCCATCTTCAGTTTGATTATTTTCCAACAAAGCTGCAACTATTCTTGGCAAAGCCAAAGCACTTCCGTTTAATGTGTGAGCAATTTGGGGTTTTCCGTTCCCGCTTTTAAATCTGAGTTTCATACGATTTGCCTGAAAGCTTTCGAAATTTGAAACCGAACTAACTTCAAGCCATTTTTTTTGTGCAGCAGAATAAACTTCAAAATCAAAAGTGAGAGCAGAAGCAAAACTCAAATCACCACCACATAATCTTATTATTCTGAATGGCAACTCAAGTTTACGTATTAATGAAGCGATATATTCCTTCATTTCGTCCAGAGTTTCATAAGATTTTTCGGGATGTTGTATCTGAACAATTTCAACTTTATCAAATTGATGAAGACGGTTCAAACCTCTGACATCTTTACCGTACGAACCTGCTTCGCGCCTGAAACAATTGGAGTAAGCAACATTTTTTATCGGGAAATCATCTTCTTTCAAAATTACATTGCGATACATATTTGTAATAGGAACTTCGGCAGTTGGGATTGCATAAAGATTGTCGTTTTGTATATGATACATCTGACCTTCTTTATCAGGTAATTGTCCGGTCCCAAAACCAGAAGTTTCGTTAATAAATAGAGGTGGCTGGATTTCGAAATATCCGGCTTTGACCGCTTCGTCAAGAAAAAAGTTTATTAAAGCTCTTTGTAGTTTGGCTCCTTTACCTTTATAAAAAGGAAATCCTGCACCTGTAACTTTATTTCCAAGTTCAAAATCGATAATGTCATATTTTGTTGCAATATCCCAGTGGGGTAGTGCTTTTTCGCTGAGTTTAGGAAAATCCCCTTCTTCAGATAATATTTCATTATGCTCTTCTGAATTTCCTTCCGGTACCGATGAATGTGGCACATTAGGAACTTCAGTCAAAAGACTATGAATTTTTTTTATTGTATGATCAAGTGTTTTGGTAAGTTCTTTTGAAATCTTTTTTAATAAAACAGTTTTTTCTTTTAGTTTATTTGCCTCATCAGTTTCACCTGATTTAAACAGCTTGCCAATTTCTTTTGCAATTGATTTTGATTGCGATAAATTGTCGTCCAGTGCCTTTTGTGTCTCGCGTCGTTTATCATCCAACAAAATTATTTTGTTTATTATATTTTCGGAATCAAAATTTTTAACCTTAAGAAGATCAATAATTTTCTGTTTGTTTAGTTTAATGAAATTTATATGTAACATTGTTTTATTTTTTAAGTATTGCAAAAGTAATTCTTTCTGAATAAAATCATAAATCTAAAATCATAAATCTAAAATCATATTAACATAGTTGACCATTATAGAAAAAAAAATCCCTTCCGGTATTTCCGAAAGGGATTCTTATTCTTGTATAGAAATATTTATCTAATTAGCTTCAACTTTTTCGGTTTCCAAAGGTATTATTGAAACAAAGGATCTGCCATTTTTGCCTTTTTTAAATTTAACAGTTCCGTCTATTAAAGCGAATAATGTATGATCTTTACCCATACCAACGTTATTTCCTGCATTATGAGGAGTGCCTCTTTGACGAATTAAAATGTTTCCGGCTTGCGCAAATTGACCGCCATAAAGTTTTACACCTAATCTTTTACTTTCCGATTCTCTACCGTTATTTGAACTACCGGCACCTTTCTTGTGAGCCATATCTTAAAGTTATTTTTATTTACAGTTAATTATTTTTTTTCAGTTTTTGGTTCTGTTTTTTTTGTTGCAGCAGCTTTCGTAGTTGTAGCTTTTGGTTTTGCTTCTGCTTTTGGTTTTGCTTTTGCCTTTGGTTTTGCTTCAACTTTAGGTTTAGCAACTTTTTTTGCTTCAACTTTTACTTCAGCTTTAGGGGCTGTTTTTGGTTCAGCTTTTTTAGCTTTAGGAGCAGCTTTTTCAGAAATACCCTCAATAACAACTTTACTTAAATATTGTCTGTGACCGTTAAGTTTTTGGTATCCTTTTCTTCTCTTTTTATGAAAAATAAGAACTTTATCTCCTTTATCGTGAGAGATTATTTTTGCAGAAACAGTAGCACCTTTAATAATTGGTTTGCCAACTGAAACTTTACCGTTATTATCAATAAGTAATACGTTTTCGAAATTTACTTTTGATCCTTCTTTACTTTCTAATCTGTTAACAAAAACCTCCTGGCCTTTCTCAACTTTTATTTGTTGTCCTGCTATATCAACTATTGCGTACATGATGTTTAAATAGTTTTTGTTCTTCAAAAATTTGGAGTGCAAAATTAGTAAAATAATTTAATATACAAAGAAAAGTAAATAAAAAATAAATGTAAAATTATTTAATGAATTTCGAATCCAGTTTACAGTCCTCAGTTTCCAGTCTTCAGTCTTCAGTTTGCCTACTGCTGACTGCCTACTGCTGACTGTTGACTGCCGACTCCAGCATCCAGCATCAAGGATCAAGCATCCAGTATCAAGCATCCTCTTGCTTTTTCCTCCTTTTCTTATTCACCAAAAACACACCAAAAAGAATTAACGTTATCCAAAGAAGATATATCAGTTTAAATTTTTCACCATCAATAATTCCCCAAATAATTGCAACTATAGGTATTAGGTACGTTACAGATGAAGCAAAAACAGCATTAGTGATTTTCACAAGATAATTAAAAACTATCAGAGCCAGTCCGGTTCCTATAATGGCAAGTATAATGATATAGCCCAAACCTTCTAAAGCTCTGTCATTATTGAGCAATTGAGTTGTAAATTCTGTGAGAAATAATAAATAAATTAAAACAGGTAATCCAATTATAAGAAAAGAAAAAGCTGTGATAGTGAGAGAGTCAATATCTTGTAAAAAATTCTTAACAACATTTACACTTATTGCATAACAAATGGAAGCGATAATAACATAAATTGCAAAACTTAAATTAAACTCAAATCCTTTATCACCGCTTACGTATAATAATCCTGCTGCCCCCACTAATCCGACAATAACACCTAAAATATTTATCAATCTTGATTTTACTCTGAACAAACTTATTGAAATAATCAAAGTAAATAATGGAGTAAGAGAATTAAGTATTCCGGCAAGGTTACTATCGATACCTGTTTGAGCTTTGGCAAATAAAAATGACGGTGCTCCGCTTCCAACAATCCCTACAATTACAAGATATTTCCATTGATTGGCTTTTACCTTCGAAAACCTTTTAATAAAAGGAATAAATATAATGAAAGTAATGCAAATTCTCAAAGCACCAACTTCTACATTTGAATAAACTTCAAGCCCGCGTTTTATTAAAATAAAAGAACTTCCCCATGTTAACATTAATGCCAATAAAATTAGCCATGGGATTATGGTTTTTCTGTCTTTTATTTTCATGTATGAAATCTGAATTTTGCCCAAAGATATATCAAATTTCCTAAACCGGAACTCGTCAATTAAGTCCGAAATCTTAAATTAAATACATGAGTGCAGTATAAAAAGTCATTTTTATATAATAACAAGGAAAAATGGAATAATGGGAAAATGGAATGATAGGGGTTTCCAATATTCCAACATTCCAATATTCCAACGTTTATGCCTTTTTAGACCAGACTCATACATGCAATTATTCTTAATTAAGTTAGTGTCTGTCCATAAAGTCAGCAAATTTTGAAATAACGCACCAAATAACAAAAAAATCAAATAACAAACAAATTCCAACAAGTTCTAATAATCAAATTTCATAAACTAAAAAATCAATAATTCTAATAACCAAATATTAAATCCCAAACAAAAGAGCTTGTCCGTCTGGAATATCAATGATCAAAACTTGTATGGATGTTTAAAATAACTTGAAACTGTTTTGGTCATTTAATTTTTGAACATTGGAATTTATTTGAAATTTGGTGTTTGTCATTTGTGTTTTTTAATATTTATTTTAACTTTTACACTTTATTGACAAATACTAATTTAGCATTATTTATTAAGAATAATTATTGAATTTTTGCAAAAAATTACAATTTTTGTAAAAAACAAACTTTTTTTTGTAAAAATTTGTTAGCATTTTGGAGTTGAAAACAATGTGAAATAAAATAATTTTTATTACTTATTTTTTAGTTATAACTTAAACCCATAATGCTTTGTATTATCGACTATTATTGTAAAATATTGAAATCCACATATCTAAAAAATGACTAAAAAATCATTGTTTTTTAACTATCTGAATTAAAATTTACTGAATACTTTGTTTATGTCAAAATATAATTTGTACATTAGCGCAACTATTTTTATGAAAAAATTGTCTGATATGTGCTCTCTAATAAGGTATAAATTGAATTGCCAAAATTCATAAATTAAAGATAATTATCAGCTTTTTGAAATTATAAATAAAAATCAAATAAATTATTAATTAATAAATTACTAACTAAAACAAAAATTATGAAAAAATTTACAAAATTATTTTTATTGATGTTGGCATTTATTGTGTCTTCCTCGTTTCTGTTTGCGCAGACTCAATTTGAGAAAGATTACAATTTAGCCAAACAACAGCAAATTAAAGCTGCTTATGTTCAAACGGAGTTTGTTACTCCTACAGAACCGGCGGATGGCACAATGGCACAGGGTGATGCTTGTACTGACCCATTCGATTATGGTCTTATAAACGATCCCCCTGTAAACTCAGCTACTACTTTTGCCGGTGATGCAGATTGGTATGAATTTACAGGAAACGATGATATGACAGTTACAGTATCCTTATGCGGATCTGCTTTTGATACCAAATTAGAAGTTTGGAATGATTGTAGTGATCCGGGATATGCATATTATAATGATGATGCCTGTGGTGCACAATCAGAAATTACTGGAATACCATTTGTTGCCGGTGATGTCATGTATGTAAAGGTATATGGATATAGCAGTTATTATGGAGCTTATATACTTAATATTACAGGTGTACTCCCACCTCCGGGACCGGATCCTATTGTAGCATTTCCATTTGTTGAAAATTTCGAGAGCGGTTCATTTCCTGCTGAAATGCAAGCCCTTGAAGCAGCGCAGTCACATGCTGTAGTTAGCAGTAGTGAAAGCAACGGTGGTGCTTATAGTGCTATATTAGATGGTGGTTCTTCTTCAGGTTTTTCTGGAGGATCAACTTCTTGTACTTATAATCAGGCGTTTGTTACTAATGTATCTCATCATGCTTCTATTAATATGTTGGTTCAACCTGTTCCTGGTGAACCTGGACTATTAACGCTTGAGTTTGATAAAAAACAAAATAGTGGCTATGGAGTTGCCGGAAATCGAAGATATTCGTGGTACAGGGTTATGGTAGATGGTGTTGATATACCTGATAAAAATGGAAATACATATTATTGGGCTTCATATAATCAATACAATGGTCCTTGGGATCTAATGGAATATGATCTTACAGCTTATCAGGGTCTTAGTTCATTTGAACTTACTATTCAAACATCATGTAAATATAATTATGGTGCTTACAACGGAGGTGACTGGTCAGCGATTGATAACTTAAACCTTTATTACGAGCTTCCTCCCGGAAGCATTGACGGTCATGTATTTAATGGTGACGGATTAACAATTTCCGGTGCTACTGTTGGAATTGATGATCTTGGATTAGTAACAACATCAGCACCTGATGGTTTTTACTCATTTAATCCTGTTCAGATAGGAACATGGGATATCCAGGGATGGAAAGAAGGTTACAATCTTGTTACAAGCAGCGTAACTGTAAATACCGGTGCTAATACAGTACATGATATTATTCTTACTCAACCCGGTATGGTTATCAACCCATTACAATTACACGAAACCCTTAATCCAAACGAATGGTTAAAAGACTGGCTTGGAATATTAAATACAGGCGACGGTCCTTTAGGCTGGACAGCAGTAATTAATTACCCTCCGGGTGATGCTGCACAAGGATATCAACAAGATATTACTAAAGTAAAAATTAGAGATTTCAGCAATGTAAGTGATAAAGGAGCTTTATCAACTATACCAGGCGGTAATGGACAAGCTATGAATACCAGAGGTTTAGAATGCCCTGATGGAAGTGTATTTGCATATCCTGCAGTAGGTGCTAATAACGGTTATACCAGTGATGGTTCATACCAATCTTATCAAAGTTTTGCAGGTGCTACAGGTGCTTTCACAACAGTAACCGGATTTGCTATTCATACAAGCGCACCAAGTGGCCCGCGTGAATTACTTGTTGAAGTATATCAACCGGGATCTACTCCAGGTGCTTTAGTAAGTTCAACAATTGCTATAGTTGATCCTGTAAATACAGGTGTACAAGTAATCGGATATGATACCTACTCATACACAATTGAAATACCATCTTGTGATTTAACAGACGGATGGGTTTCAATATATGCTACAGCCGGTGGTTCACCAACATGGTATTGGTTAAATACTTTTGGAACACCATCTTATCCAGCTATGCAGAATACTTTAGTTCTGCCAGAAGGCTTAGCTTTATGTCTTAGTGGTGGTTCATCTACAAGCGGATGGTTAACCCTTGATGCTTATGAAGGCACAGTAGCCCCAATGGGCGGTTC
>JAIORY010000329.1 GCA_021107915.1 Bacteroidales bacterium
AGCTGAATAGCATTTTTAACAATTGCCAATCCTAAGCCTGTGCCACCGGTTTTTCTTGAACGTCCGGTGTCAACTCTGTAGAATCGTTCGAAAATACGGGAAAGATGTTTTTCTTCAATATCATTTCCTGTGTTAGAAAATGAAAAATAAAAATTATCATTATCGTCAAGATAATTGGATATGCTGAGGTTAATATTTTCCCCACCATATTTTATCACATTATCAAAAAGATTATAAAACACAGAAAACAAAAGTGATTTATTACCATTTAGAACAATTGGATTTTCAAATTGAATATTTACATTGATATTTTTTTTATCCAATCTCAATTTTAAATTATCATTTACTTCTGATACAATTTCATCAATATTTACCGATTCAAAAACGAAATGTTCTCTCGCCTCTTCAATTTTATTAAGCATCGAAATATCTTCAATAAGTTCAGAGAGTCGTTTAGCCTGCGCAAAAGCTTTGTCGATAAAATACTTCTGTTTTTCTTTTGTAATCGTATTATGTTGAAGTGTTTCGAGGTAACCCATAACGGTTGCTACCGGTGTTTTTAATTCATGCGCTATGTTTGATGTCATTTGTTGTTTTATCAGCTTTCGTCTCTCAAGTTTTGTGGTATCTTTTATCACTATTTCAAAACTTTTATCCTGAAAAACAACACATTGAACATTAAAATATTTGTCGTTTTTAAACAGGTCGTTCTCTATTTGTGGTAAGTTATAGTCCTTAATATGAACATCACTTTTTAATTGTTTATCAATAAATTTAATGATGGGTTTGAATTCTTTAACTTCAAATATTTTATCTGCTGATATGGTTGACTTTTCAGAGATTAAATTCAGAAACTGAATAAAATGATTATTAGTAAGTATTTTCTTTTTATCAGGTGAAAAAAATGCGATACCCTCGTTCAAGGCATTTAAATGACTAAAGAGTTTATTTTTTTCAACCGAAATTTCATCCTTTGCAATATTAAGTTTATTATAAATAGCAACTATCTGACTACTAATTGTTCCAAATTCATCCTTTGGAAATTTTATAGGTTCTTTGATGTCTTGACCACTACTCAGTTTAATGGCAAAGTCTTTTAATTTTGTGATTGTTTCGCCCAACCTTTTGGTAATAAATAATAGAATAATCAATATTAAAATGAATAAAAAAATCAGATAAATGATAAACAGTTTATTTATCTGCATAAAATCTTTTATTTCAATATTATAGAGTGCTGCCGTTCTTACATAGTAATCAGAATAAAACTTAGCATAGTAATAATAGCTATTACCTGTAGTTTCCGATTTCCTGATGTTTGCGCCGAAATCTGCAGCTATTGATGCTTGTACCTCAGAACGGTGCAAATGATTTTCCATTTCTTCGTAATCAGATATTTCACTATCATAAAGCACGATTCCTTCCGGGCTAATTACAGTAATTCTAATGTTCAATCTCGGAATAATTGTTTTTATCGAATCAAGCAAATTAAAATTTCCTGTTTCTGCTAATTTATTACTCTTAATATATTTATGAGTAAGTTCAGTTATATTATCAAGAGTATTTTCTAATTGTTTTTTTCTGAAATCCTTTTCACGTTCGTATTGAAATACCAATACAAGTATTGTAAATGCAGCAAATACAATAGAAAAATATATAAATAACTTTTTTCGTAAACTTAGTTTGTTTAACATGAGACTTGTTTTTGTTGATAGTCATCGGATGACTCTCTATTTAATTGATACACAGATTTAATATTTTGTGTGTATTTTGAATATAAGTCATCCGATGACTTTTTAGATTTCAAAAGTATAACCATATCCGGGTTTACTTCTAATATTTTTTCCATATTTCCCCAGCTTTTTTCTAAGCCGTGTAATATGAACATCAATTGTACGATCAGTAACAATGGTACTATCATCCCATACATTATTAAAAATTTCTTCCCTCGAAAATATTCTTCCTTTACTTTTTAATAATAATGCAAGAATTTCAAATTCTTTTTTAGTTAGCTGTACTTCTTTGTTTTTTATTTGCAAGCTTCTTTTTTCAAAATTCAACTCCATATCATCCACATAAATTGATGATTGGCTGATAGTATCTTGTTTTTTGCTTCTTTTTATTATTGCTTTTACTCTTACAATAACTTCCTTAACGGAAAATGGTTTGGTAATATAATCATCACCTCCGAGGTTAAATCCTGTAAGCATATCATTCTCGGTATTTTTTGCAGTAACAAAAATAATGGGTATTGTAAGATGCATTTCTTTACGGATTTTTTCGGCAAGTTTAAACCCCGACATCTGCCCCATCATCACGTCAAGTATAATCAGATTAAAAGACTTAATATCTTTTTTTAATGCCTCTTCGGCAGAATAGGCAACATCAGTATCAAAGCCTTCACCTTCGAGATTAAACTGAAGAATCTCACACAAATCTTCTTCATCATCAACAATTAGTAATTTGTATTTTTTTTCCTCCATATTATGTTTTAATTTTACAATAATACCTATATTTTTTCTATATCAATATCCTGATGTCTGATATTTGTTCCCGAAAAAGCATATATTGATGTTTCAGCAATATTAGTTGCATGATCGCCAATCCGTTCTATCGATGAAATAATCGAACCGATACCGGCCATACTTAATAATAATTTCTGAAATTCATCCGGTAACTCACTGTCTTTTATTGTCTTTTTAAGTAACTTATGATTTAGTTCATCAATGATCTTATCTTTTTGTATTGTCCAGATAGCACCTTTTATATCATTATTTGTAAATGAAAGTAATGCTTTATTTGTCATTTTTGATGTAACCTTCAACATATAAAGTAGTATAGATGATGATTTTTTAAACGACTCAGGATCTTTAATTTTATTAATGAAATTCACTATTTTCATTACACGATCTCCAACCCGTTCAAGATTAATAACCATACGATAAATAGCAAATAATTTTCTTAACTCTGAAGCAACCGGTTTATATAAAACAATAGCATTAATGATCCGTTCATCAAGTTTAACCTCATATTTGTCTATCTGCTTTTCGTTTTCCTCTAATTTCTGAAAAACTTCATCAGGAATACCATCGGTATAAATCTCAAATATTTTAATAAGTATATCAAGCTGTACAAAAATTAGGTTTGACAATTGTTCAAACTCCTGAATGATCTTTTGAATTGCAGTATCTTTATTTGTTATCATGACTATTAAATTTGTGTAACTAATTATTGCCTGTCCATAAAGTCAAACAATTCTTAAATTAAAGCACCAAATAACAAAATAACAAATAACAAATAAATTCCAAATATCAATTACAAAATAACCAAACAGCTTTAAACTGTTTTGATCATTAAATTTTTGAACATTGTAATTTATTTGAAATTTGGTGTTTGTCATTTTTATTATTTAAAATTCTATACTTTATAAACCGACTTTAAGTACTTATTTATTTAGCACTAACTAAACTTCCCTGTTAAATATTCTTCTGTTCTTTTATCTACGGGATTTATAAACATATTTTTTGTTTTTCCGTATTCAACCAGTTCGCCAAGATACATAAACATTGAATAATCGGAAATCCGGGCAGCCTGAGACATGTTATGAGTTACTAAAATAATTGTGTATTGTTTTTTAAGTTCAATTAATAACTCCTCTACTTTTTTGGTTGCTACCGGATCAAGAGCCGAAGTAGGTTCATCAAGCAGTACTACATCAGGACGAAAAGCCAGAGCACGTGCAATACATAATCGCTGTTGTTGTCCACCCGATAAAAATGTTCCTTTTTTCGTTAAAGAATCTTTCACTTCATCCCATAGAACAACATCTTTTAATGATTTTTCAACAATCTCATCTCTTTCAGCCTTTTTCATTCTGATCCCGTTTAATTTGTATCCGGCAATAACATTGTCATAAATACTCATTGTTGGAAATGGGTTTGGATGTTGAAATACCATACCAATTTTGCGCCTTAACATAATGTTTGACATAGTGGATGTATCCTCTCCATTTAAGAATATTTGACCAATGGTTTCAATATTCGGATAAAGATCGTGCATTCTGTTAATGGCTCTCAACAGTGTACTTTTACCACAACCCGACGGACCCATAATTGCCGTTACCCTGTTTTTTTTAATCCCTGCACTTACATCGCTTACAGCATATTTACCTTTATTATATGAAACAGATAAATTCTGAATACTTAGTACCGGGTCTTTTATTTGTTTTATTAATTCATTCATTATTTAAACTCTTATTTTGTCTAAATTTACTTTCCGCTTAACGGTTTTAATCTTCAAATTTATTAATCTTCAAATTTATTAATCTTCAAATTTTCAAATTAAGTCAGGCTCTTTTTGCCATAATATGCTTTGATATCAAGTTAAGTAACAATACAAATCCCATCAATAATAACGAAGACGACCAGATAAGATCAACCATATTTGGGTCGTTATAAAATTCCCATATCAACAAAGGTACTGCACTTGTAGGTTTTTCAATATTATAATTAACTCCCATGCTTCCGAGTGCTGTAAGCATTAAAGGAGCAGTTTCTCCAATTATCCTTGAAATTGCGAGCAAAATTCCCGTTAATAAACCACTAAATCCTGTGGGAATTAATACTCTTAAAAGTATTTTATGATAAGGAACACCTAATGCCATACCCGCTTCTTTAATAGTTTCAGGGATCATTTTTAATGTTTCTTCCGTTGACCGGATAATAAGCGGTAGCATCATAATACCAAGTGCCGTGCTTCCGGCCAATGCCGAAAACCCGTTGGTGATGCTTTTCACAACCCAGAAATAAGCAATTAATCCCAAAACAATAGATGGCACTCCTTGTAAAATATCGGTAATATCTCTAACTATATTTGCATATCGTTTTGTACTGTTTTCGTATAAAAATATCCCGATAAGCAAGCCAATAGGTATTGCCATAACAGAGGCTAACACAACCATTAGTAATGTGCCTGTTATTCCGTTTAATATTCCACCGGGTATTACTTCATTATTACTAAGAGCTATCATAGCCTCGTAAGTATCAGGAGCTGTCTCGGTAAAAAAAGAAAGGTTAATCTGTTTGTATCCCTTAATAATTAATTTATAAATGATTAGTACTATTGGGGAAATAGTAATAAAAGCAAAAATAAAAACCACTACTTTAAAAAGCCGATCTTTAAAAAGCCGTGAATCCAATCCTTTTGGTTCTTTATTATTTGCTGTTAATGAGATCATCTATAATTATTGTCTGATTAATTTCTGTTTTGGTGTTTTTGTGGCATTTTTTATTTTTTTGACTTTTTAGAGTGGACTAAATCTAAAATCTAAAATCTAAAATCTTAAATTGTTAAAACGCAACTTCATAAACGGGCTTTAATTAATAGTTTCCCAACACCATTTATAAGTCCTGTAATAACAAAAAGCAATAAGCCAATTGCAATTAAAGCACTTAATTTTAATCCGTCTGCTTCGCCAAATTGATTTGCAATAACACTTGCCATTGTATTTCCTGTATCGAAAATACTTTTCGGAATTAAATTAGTATTTCCAATTAGCATGGTAACAGCCATAGTTTCTCCAAGTGCTCTTCCAAAAGCAAGTATATAACTTGTAAAAATTCCGGAGCGTGCATTAGGAATTATTACACTCAAAATTACATCTTTGCGGGTTGCACCGAGTGAATATGCCGCTTCTTTCAAATTATTGGGAACCATCTTGATAATTTCAGTCGAAATAGAAGTAGCATAAGGAATTATCATTATCGCCAAAATTATTCCTGCTGTGAAAATTCCAAATCCCTGTGAATTGAATCCCAAATCAACAATCAACGGACGTAAAACATAAAATCCCCATAATCCATAAACTATGGAAGGAATTCCGGCTAACATATCAACCATGGTTCCAACTATTTTAGCAAGTCTTGTACCACGGTAATATTCGCCAACAAAAAGAGAAGTTGAAAAAGCAAGCGGAAAGCAAATAAATATTGCAATAACTGAAGTAATTAAAGTTCCGGCAATAAAGGAAAGTGCTCCATAATCTTCACGTCCTTCGGTAGGATTCCATTCAGCAGAAAAAATAAAATTTATCCCAAACTCCTTAAAAACCGGAATGGCACCATTCATCAATGACAGCACCATCCCTGATGTTATTAAAACAATAATTAAGGAAGCAAGAAATAATAATGTTTTTGTTATTTTTTCACTATTCCACATTTTCTACAACTCATTATTTTAATATTATTTGACTATCAGTCTTCAGTTCTCAGTCTTCAGATGCTCAAACTGCCGACTGCCAACTGCTGACTGTTACTTCAAAATAGCTTCACCATCATAAACCATATCACTCAGTATTTTCATAGCCTGGGCAACCGTCTTTTCAGGAAGTGGTGCATAGTTAACTTGTTGAGCTAAAGCCTGAGCATCTTTTTCAATAATCCATGATAAAAACTTAATGGTTTCTTCGGCTTGAGCTTTAGACCTGTTATCATAACTTTGCTCCTTGTAAAGAATTAGCCAAGTAAAACCACTTATTGGATATGCATTCGGATCGGAAGAATTTGTCAGCATAACTTTGGTATCTGCCGGAATTTCGCCTTGTGCTGATGCACTGATAGATTCAAGGTTAGGTAAAATGAATTTGCCTGTACTATTCTCTACCTGCGCAAAAGGAATTTTTTGTGCGAAAGCAAATTCAGAACCGATATAACCAACAGTACCAACAGTTTGCTTTATTGTACCTGCAACACCGGGATTACCTTTTGCACCCAGACCAACAGGCCATTTCAAAGATTTACCTTTTCCAACTTCTGTTTTCCAAGCATCACTGATCTTACTCATAAAATCGCTAAAAATGTAAGTTGTACCACTCCCATCTGAACGATGAACTACAGTAATATCCATATCAGGAAGATTAATATCCTGATTAGATTCTTGTAATTTCTTATCGTTCCATTTGGTGATTTTACCCATAAAAATATCTTCAAGATTTTGATTAGAAAGTTTTAAGCCTTTCACCTCAGGAAGATTGTATGCAATCACAACTGCTCCGATACATGTTGGAATATGAACAATTTCACCCGGCATATCTGCTTCCTTTTTTGCATTAAGAAAAGCGTCTGTTGCACCAAAATCAACTATTTTGTCTTTCAAACTTCTGATACCACCACCGGAACCTATGCCACCATAAGTAAGTAAGATGCCGGTTTTTTTTGTGTAATTTTTAAACGCAAGGTTATAAAAAGGTAATGGGAATGTTGCACCCGCTGCCGTAATGCTTACAGATTTTGATTTCTTGTTTTCAGATTTTTTATCCGAACTACCACTATTACACGATGCTAATAAAACAGCGGCAAACAATACTACTAATAATTTTTTCATAATTTCTAATTTTAAAATGGTTAATTTTAATAAACTTTTTTGATATTTATAAATCAAGCTATTGCAAAATTGAATCATTAAATAATTGTATCATTGAATAATTGTATCATTAAAACTTAATTTCACAACTCAAAAATGCAATATTAACTACAGGGTTTCCATTTGCGGGAATCCAGCCCTGATAGTTAGGAGTAATTTTAATTCCTTTTACAGGTGAAAACTCAATTCCGACAATTATGCCTTGTCCGTCTTTAGCATAATTCCATGGATCTGCAGCATTACCAATTTTAATGGAGGATAGTTGATCGTATCGTCCAAACAATCTAACTTTCTTTATTTTGTATGATCCATAAAAAGACAAACCGGTCCTATCCTGATTTTCCGTCATTTTATAATTTAATTGATTATTATATTCTGCCCCAACTTTCAGTTTGCCGGTAGAATATCCTGCATAAAATGATATGGTTTTTTGAGTACTGTCATTACCCATGAAATCGTAATAAGCACGTACTTTCATTCCTTTGAAAGGAGAAAGAGTAATTCCACAACTATATTTCAAAACACTATCTGCTTCAATTGATTTATATCCATCTCCATTTGCAATTGTAGCATCAATACTTACCATATCGTGAAGCTTATAACTTGCATATAATCCAAGGTCGGCACTGGAACCAAATTTATGTTCATCCTGAAAAGATTTGTATAAATATCGCCCTTCCCATTGTTTTTCTTGTAATTTGAATTGAGAAAGTCCGATAAGCCCGAATTTAGTTGTTAAGCGACCGGATTTATATTGAAAATATGCGTTTTTCAAATAAGCAGTCATATTTAATTTCCCAACACCCGGATTCCCAACATCTATATTTACCTTGCCGGAAAACTTTTTACTTAAGTTAAAAGCATAGCCAAAATATGCACGTTGGATTTCAAACGCATTGTGATTAACACCATCAGTAAAAGAACTGTGGTAATTAGTAAAAACTTTAATAAAAGGTTTACCTGATGGTTTAAATACTTCTTTATTTTCTTGCGAAAACACATTAATAAATAAAAGAATAATCGTTAATGTTGTTAATAGTTTTTTCATGTTTAGTTTTATTTAATTTTATATTAATTAAAGTGCAAAAAAACACCAGAAATATTACAAATCAAATAAGCTTATGTTAAGATTATGTTACATTCTATAGAATGGTATTAAATCTCTGAGTAATAAAAAAACTA
>JAIORY010000278.1 GCA_021107915.1 Bacteroidales bacterium
AGATTAATGAAGGACTAACAAATCACTTAAATTTATACATTAAAATAAGAGTAATGAAAACATCTAACACATTAACAGTAAAGCGCATTCGTGGTGGTTCAATTTTTAAGTTTATATTGCTTGGAAGCATTATTGGTTTTATTTTATTTACAACATTTTTAGGAATTTTTGCTCTAATGGGTTTCGAGATTTTACAATGGAATGACGAATATATGACTGGAATAAAAGGTTTGATTGCCTCTCCATTTCTTGGAGCATTTCTTGGAGTTATATTTGGACTCTTTAATTCAATCATTATTTATATAGGTTTGCTTGTTTACTCACGATTTAAAGATATATCTTTCGAATACATTCCTTCTAACAATTCAATTCGGTCAACTGCAGATTTGTCAGATGATTAAGACGTTTGCTAATCTGAAATTTGATAAAATTAATAGAAGTCCCCTTAAGATTCTTTTTATACATTTGTCATCTTTTCTAATAAGAAAATATAAGTAATCAATAAATTATAATTCAAGGTAGAAACAACATGCAATACCTAAGAACGTTGGTGATATTAAAATTTAATATTTAAGTTTATGTTATTTTCGAGTTTGGAATTTATATTTGTATTTCTTCCAATAATTTTAATATTCTATTATATTATCCCAAGGAAAAGTAAGAATTATGTCCTTTTTATATTCAGCTTACTTTTTTATGCTTGGGGTGGTGTAAGTTATACTCTGATTTTAATTTTCTCAATAATTATTAATTATATACTTGTAAAACAAATATGGAAAAGTACAAATTATAAGAAAAAGTGGCTTATTACAGGATTGATATTTAATATTACCTTAATTTTCATCTTTAAATATCTTAATTTTTTTATTGGGAATTTTAATGATGTAGGCTTGTTAATTAATGATAACTTTAAATTATTACCAGAAGCAAATATTATTTTACCACTTGGGATTTCTTTTTTTACGTTTCAGCAGATGTCTCTTTTATGGGATGTGTATAGAAAACCCCAAAGGCAGAAGTTAAAATTTTTAAACACAGCTCTTTATATTAGCTTTTTCCCGCAGCTAATAGCCGGTCCTATTGTCAGGTATGATGATATTATTAATCAAATAAAAAACAGAACCGAAACTATTAGTTTAATAACTTCAGGAATTCAAAGATTTATTCTCGGATTATTTAAAAAAATTATTTTGGCTAATACATGTGCCTCAATTGCCGATTCGATTATTGACAATGATATTAGCGATATTAGTACACCTTTGGCTTGGTTGGGAATAATATCTTATGCTTTTCAAATTTACTTTGATTTTTCCGGATATTCTGATATGGCAATAGGTTTGGGTAGAATGTTCGGATTTCGAATATTAGAGAATTTTAATTTTCCTTATATTTCCAGAAGTATAAAAGAATTTTGGAGACGTTGGCATATCTCTCTTTCTTCCTGGTTCAGAGACTATGTTTATATTCCGATTGGAGGAAATAGAAATGGTCCTTACAAAACATATTTTAATTTATTTCTTGTTTTTGTGCTAACCGGATTTTGGCATGGTGCAACCTGGAGTTTTATTATTTGGGGAATATTTCATGGTTTATTTTTGATAATAGAAAGATTAGGTTTTGATAAAATATTAAAGAGACTTCCAAAAATTGTTAGTTGGAGTTATGCAATGTTAGTTGTTCTGATTGGATGGGTGTTTTTTAGAATTGAAAACATTTCGGATGCATATAATTATACTTGCAAGCTTTTTGGTGGCGGACCTTCAAGTGATGTAAGCTTTATTCATTATCTGGATCGTGAGCGTTTGTTTGTTCTGATATTAGCTGCTGTTTCAAGTAGCACTATTTTTTATAAAGTAAAAGATATTGCTCTTTTCTATGGTAAAGGCAAACTTAATATTCCGTTTGTAATAATCAAGGATATTATTTTAGTGATTATGTTATTTAGTTCGGTTTTATATATTAATTCCGGATCGTATAATCCATTTATATATTTTAGATTTTAATATTATGAAAAAAATTCATTCTTTACTAAAATATAATTTGGTAGTATTATTTATGATAGTATTATTATTACCTGTTTTTAATAGCACTTTTGGAATTTTGGAATTTGAACGAAAAGCTGAAAACAGAACTTTTAAAGATTCATTAAATATTGACATCACTAATTTGGATATTTTCCCGAAAGAATTCAATAAATATTATAATGATAATTTTTCATTTCGCAGTCCTTTGCTTAACCTCTATCATCATATCAAATTTTTTTATTTTAAAGTTTCTCCTCATCCAAATCAAACAATCGTAGGAAATAACAATTGGTTTTTTCTGGCAAAAAAAGAAAAGGATATTTATGAAGGGAAATTAAGTTTTTCTGATGAAGATCTGGAAAACTTTGAGAAAGAATGGAATATGAGAAAAAAATATTTAGACTCTTTAAATATAAAATACTGTTGGGTAATTGCTCCTTTCAAGCATCATATTTATTCTGAGTATCTCCCATTTAACATTGTCAATCGAAATAATAAAAAAAGAGTTGATCAGCTGATAGATCGCTTTCAAGAAAGTTTACCCGATTTAATTATTGATCCAACTCCTGAATTACTAACTGCCAAAAAAAATCAAAAATTATTTTATCAATTGGATAATCATTGGAATTTCACAGCAGGTTATATAACGTCTAAACTTATATTATCAAAAATAAAAAGTGATTTTCCTGATGTTAAAATAGGAGACATTCCAACATACGATTGGAAAGATTCAACTATACAATTTGGAATACATTATAGTGTAATTGGAATAGAAAAACTCTATGAAACAGATAAGTTTCCAATTATAAATAATCAACTCTCCGTGAAAACAAAAAAATATGGATTTCCTCCATTTAAAAATTTTCCTTACCCCAAAAGTTATGAAATGCGATATTCTAATAATAGTGATACTTCAGGTCTTAAAATATTAGTTATCAGAGATTCTTTTGGAACTCAAATTATTCCTTTTTTAAAAGAACCTTTCAAAGAAAGTTTATTTATTTTTGACTCTTGGCAATACAGTCTCAATAAGCCCATAATTGAAATTGTTAAGCCTGATATTGTAGTTTTTATCGCTCTTGAGACTCATATCAAAAATATAATTGCAGATTACTGATAATATTTATTATATTTGTAAATAAAAACAATCAATAAATACATTACTAACCAATAAAAACAATTATTATGAAAAAAAATTACGCAAAAATTTCAATTATTTTAATCAGTTTAGCTATCATGTCAATTAGCTATTCATGTAAATCTACAAAAGATGTTGCTAAAAAACCTAGTGGAGAAGTGTTAATTGAACAATATTGTTCAGGTTCGCAATATTTTTCTAACAATGAATACATAAGGGCAAATGATCTTGGTGAAAGTATGGATTTATCTACTTCCAAGAAAAAAGCTTATTCTAATGCAAGAGCCAAACTGGCTGCCGATATTGGTGTTTTGGTGAAGACTGTGAATGAAAATTATGTAAACTCTCGCGAGTTAAATAACAAAGAAGAAGTTGAAGAAAAATTTCAAGCACTAACTTATGAAGTTGTTAAACAACAACTAAACGGAATACGTACTCTCTGTGAAAAGGTAACTAAGACTGCTGATAATACCTTTCGCACTTATGTTGCAATTGAGCTTGCAGGAGATGAACTTGCTTCCGCCATCGGATCAAAACTTTCAAAAGATGCCAAACTTAAAATTGATTTTGACCTCGATCAATACAAGAAAAAATTTGATGAACAAATGAAAGAATACGAAAAAGGCAATTAGATATCTAATTAAATAATCGCCTCTGCATATTTGTAAAACATGATATACAGAGGCGATAATATTTTATTAATATATTGAAAAATAGCAATATAATCAGAGTAACTTTCCTTGTAGTTTTGTTTTGCTTTGTTTCGGTTTTAAAATCAACAGGGCAAACAAAAACTAACAGTCATATTGATAAGGATTATAATAGATTTAAGAAAACCTTTAAAAAGGAAATAAATATTTTACCTGATTCAGGTTTTACTAAAATCGCACAGCAATATCATATTGCCCCTGCTAAATTACCGTATTGGTTTTTTAATATACCTGAGAAAAAAGCAGATACAACTTTTGCCATTGGTATTTCCGATCCGGAATTACCTGTTGATAAAAGATTGGTTCAGGCAATTTGCAGAGCAAAAGGAATGGCTGCATTATTGAGAAATATTAAAATCCAATATCTGAGAGATGTTTATAATGTTGATTATCTTAAAAAAAACAAAGGGGATTTTCTTTCTAAATTTGAGGAACTATATCATTTGATGTCGGTGAAGGATGCGAATTACTTTGCCTGGGATACAGTTTTTGCTGATACTACCAAATACGGGGAAACAATTGTTTTAATTAAAGTTTTTCCGGTAAATCATAAAATTAAAAATTTTAATAAAGCCGGTGCTTTTAATATTTATTGCTTTAATGTAGAATACCAGAAATCGGAAAAATTTGAATTAAACAGCAAAATTGAAATTTTTAGCGATACCCGTTCATCCGAATCTCCTTATGGTGAATTATTATATACATGGAATGAAATCGGGAAAATTGCCAATATAAAAACTTGGATTGATAATAAAGAAGCAATTGTTGAAGCCGGTTATTTTAAATATAAATCATCAAATGAAACCTTAATATCTGATATTAATCAATCTTCAGGAGGAAATCTAATTTATGGTTTGTGGTATGCTTATATAAATACCTTACTTAAATCACTGCAAATTAGCATTCAGCCTGAAAGCTTATTAGTACAAAATGTTGATGAACAATATAGTACAAAGTTTCAGGATTTTTCAAGGGAAATTTCTGTTATGCATGCTTCATTTGAAATTAATGAAATTATTATCCATAATAATAAATTATTCGTAAATCTTATTCTTAACCAATAAAACTATTATGTATGAAAACTATAAAAACTGTAAAAATAATTCGTACATTTTTCTTCTCCTTATTGCTTTTATTGATTTTTAATTTTGCGGGCTTTTCGCAAACTTTTGAAGAGTACAAAAAGCAGCAACAAAAAGAACTAAAACAATATAAGCAAGAGTACAATAAAAAAATAAAGGAATTGCAGGGTAAATTCGATGAATATGTAAAGCAGCAAGACAAAAAATTTGCAAATTATCTAAAAGAACAATGGGAAGAGTTTCAGGTCTTTAAAGGGGATAAACCACCTGAAAAACCAAAACCGGTTAAAATTCCTGTTTATAAACCATCACAAATAATACCCGATAAAAAACCTGATTCAAAAAACAAGCTGATACCAAGAACAAAATTTGAAAAAACGATTATTCGTAAACCGGAAAAGTTGTATAAGCTATCGACAATTCCTGCAAAACCTATTAAACATAAGGAAGATATTATTCTTCCTCTGATTCAGGAATCCAGCCCGGTAGATTTTAATTATGATAAAAATTATTTTGTTTTTTATGGAAATGATATTCAATATGAGTATGATCCTGAAATGCTTGATTGTAAGGTAAACACGCTGAGTAATACTGTTATAAGCAATTGGTTTGAACAAGCGAGCAGAACCAATTATAATCGCATGATCAATAATATGTTAAGTATTAAAGATGAATATGCCCTGAATGATTGGGCTTATTTTCTCTTGCTCGAAAAAGCTGCTGCAAATATATTTCCCGATAATAAAAATCAATCAAATATGATGTTGTGGTTTATGATGCTACGCTCGGGATATGATGCAAAAATTGCTTATGTTGATAATAAATGCACAGTTATGTTTCCATCGTTCCAAACTCTGTACAGTATCAATTATCTGAATATGAACGGAACAAATTATTATATGCGGGAAAATTTGGGTAAATCACAAATCAATACTTATAAAACAAAATACCCGGGTGCAACAAGAATCATGGATTTTAATATTTATTATCCTATTAACCTAAGTAATAATTCAGCAAAAAGAACAATTGATATTTCATATAAAGGAAAAAATTATCATTTTAATCTTACTTATAATCCTGATATAATTGATTTATATAATGATTATCCTGTTGCTTCTATGGAAGTATATTTTGATGCATCTTTGAGCGCTCAGGCAAAAGACGCACTTGCAGAAAACCTCATGCCTGTTTTAGAAAATATGACAGAAATTGAAGCAGCTAACTTTTTACTTTATTTTACACAAAATGCCTTCGAGTATCAGATTGATGAAACACAATTCGGGAAGGAAAGATTTTTGTTTCCTGAAGAAACCATGTATTATCCCTATTCCGATTGTGAAGACCGTTCGGCTTTTTATGCTTATCTCGTAAAAGAATTTTTGAAACTTGATATTGTTGGTTTGGAGTACCCTTGGCATATTGCTACTGCCGTAAAATTCAATAATAAAATAAAAGGCGATTTTATTACTTACAACGGAAATGATTATGTCGTTGCTGATCCAACATATATAAATGCTCCGGTGGGAAGAGCTATGCCCAAATATAAAAATCAAGATGCAAAAGTGATTCTTCTTAACAATTTCAGGAATAAGTTTTTTATTGCCGATAAAAACTGGGCTTTTGCAAATAAGTCAGGAGCATTTAGAGGAGGTATCCGGCAAGACCATTCCTTTGATAACGAAGGTAATTGTTATCTTACCGGTTACTTTATGGAAAAGGCTGACTTTGGTATTAAAAAATTACATTCCGACTCTCCCAACAGGCATTGCTTTTTTGCAAAGTTTAATAAAAACGGTCAATTGCTTTGGGTAAAAAATCTTGATGGAAAAGGAATTTCTACCGGAATATCAATTACTACAAATGATAATTTGGTATTTGTTACAGGAACATTTAATGGAAATATCAATTGTGATGGAAAACAAATAGCTTCGGAAGCAGCTGCAGATATTTTTGTTATGAAAGTATTACATAATGGAGATGTTCAATGGATTAATCATGCCGGAATAAATGATCAGGAAACCGGAATGTTTTTGAAATATGCAATTACTTTTAATGAAAACGGCAAGCATCAAAAAACAAATTTGTTTACTGAAAACCCCGCTAAATCTTCCGAAGGAATATTTGTTGAGAATAATGGCGATTTATTAATTGCCGGAGCTTTTAATAATACAACCGGACTAAATATCAGAAAAACTTCTTATGCTGATGTTGCTGAAATGAACTATGTAGAATTACTTAAAATTGAAAATGACGAACTTTTGAGTTTAGATGTTGAAAAAAGTATTGCCGGTTTGTTTGCTGTGATAAATCTGGCAAAAAGCAACGGAATAACCATTCCCGGGAAATCTACACAAGAAGCTCTTGATAAATATAATCCACGTTTTAAAAATGAATGTCCGATTATTTATGAAAATATCGCTAAGGTTAAATTCCTGAAAAATGCCGATGGAATAATAACTATTAAAACAAATAATGGGCGTGATGTTAAATTTGATAAAGTAAAGGTGAAAAATAATTCGCTGATAAAGATTGTCTCTCTGCCTTCAGGCGATGAACAAATGGATATCCTTTCAGGTATTTCTGTTGGGAAATATTTTATTTGGTACGATTTGAATTTTGTAAGGATGTTTCAAAAAAACGGTAATCTTTTGTTCGATTACGATTCAGATCATACACAAAAAACTATGAATCTGAAAAAAGATATTCTTGAGATGTAAGAAAAAGAAGTTTGGAGTACTTAAAGTTAAAAGTGCCTAAAGTTAGTATGTTAGTCATTTTAGTCATTTTAAATTTTAGCTCATTTTAAATTTTAGTCATTTTACATTTTAGTCATTTTAGTCATTTTAGTCATTTTAAATTTATAAAGTTATGAAAAAAGCAAGCAAATTATTATTACTTCTGTTGTTTGTCAGCATTCAAACAACTTATGCCCAGATAGAAGAAATGCGTGAAAAAATGCAAGATCAAATGACAGAAATGGAAGAAGGTAAACTTACACTTCGTTTCATAAATGCAGTTGATGGAGAT
The DNA here is from genome assembly GCA_021107915.1 of Bacteroidales bacterium. Classification (GTDB taxonomy): domain Bacteria; phylum Bacteroidota; class Bacteroidia; order Bacteroidales; family JAIORY01; genus JAIORY01. The sequence continues at coordinate 7,982 of JAIORY010000278.1, forward strand.
GCAGTTGTAGATGCCACAATTAAAATTGATGAATTGGGTGAGTTCACAACCGACAGACAAGGAAGGGTTTTGTTTGAAGTTCCTAAAGATGGAATTTATTCCATGGGATTTGAAAAACCCGGTTTTATTCCTGTTGATCTGAAATTTGAGATTATGGAAGGAATGATTTTTTACAACCGTTTTTCAGTTTCCCCTAAACTTGATATGGGTACAATAAGAATTGTTCTGGACTGGGATGGTAAACCAAAAGATTTGGATGCACATCTTGTTAAAGAAGGGAAATATCATATTTCGTACCGCGATAAGAAAAGTTCTGCAGATGGTAAAGCTATTCTCGACCGCGATGATCTTGATGGTTATGGTCCCGAAACTATTACGGTTACAGATGTTGATGATGATGCAGAATATAAATTCTATGTGAAAGATTTTACTAACCGCGACCGCAACAATTCAAAAAGATTATCAAAATCAAAAGCAAGAGTGAAAATTTATGGTGAAGGAGAATTACTTCATGAATTCAAAATTACTGAAAGACTAAAAGGTAATACTTGGATGGTCTTTCGTATTGTAAAAGGTGAAATTAAAATTTGGGATGAGGTGAATAGGTATTATT
>JAIORY010000311.1 GCA_021107915.1 Bacteroidales bacterium
AATGGAATAGTGGAGTAGGGACATGCCTTTATTCCCCTATTTCCTTTATACCTTTATACCCTCAACAGGAATTGAATATTAAATCAATTAGTTAAAACAGAATTATTATGAAAAGTATTAATTATTTTTTTCTTTTAATTTTCCTTGCCGGGATGATTTCGGGATGTACAAGAGAGCAAGAGAAACCAGAAAAAGCAGATAACGAACATTTTTTATTGGCAACATTATTTCAACAAAAAGCAGCAGAAAAAAGAGCTTTGTCTTATCAGGCTTTTAATATGGCTAAATTTATGCTTGACGGAGAAATGAGAAGAGCCGGCTTAACAAAGAAACTTGCTGTAGTTGTTGATATTGATGAAACAGTTTTGGATAATAGCCCATTTCAAGCAAAATGTATTCTCGAAAATACTGATTACCCAAAATACTGGAATGAATGGTGCGAACTTGCAGATGCAAAACCACTTGCCGGTTCAGTCGAATTTTTAAATTATGCAAAATCAAAAGGTGTGGAAGTGTTTTATATTACAAACAGAAAAATAAAACTTTTCGATGCAACTATAAAAAACCTTAAAGAGAAAGATTTCCCTTTTGCTGACAAAGAACATCTTTTGATGAAAACCGATAAATCCGACAAGGAGCCTCGTAGAAATATTGTAAGAAAAAACCATGAAATAGTTTTATTTATGGGAGACAACCTTGGTGATTTTATACATGTTTTTAATAATAAAAATATTGAAGAAAGATTTTCTTTAACGGATAGCCTGAGAAATGAATTTGGCAGAAAATTTATTTTATTACCGAACCCTATGTACGGAAGCTGGGTAGATGAACTCTTTGAAAGTAATTACGACCTTTCGAAAGAAGAAATGAAGAAGTTGTTTAAAAAACATCTAAAGGATTTTTAAAAGAATATTAATCAAAAAAAGCAAGCGGATTTTTCAAATATTTGAAAAATCCGCTTTAACTAATAAATAGTGCCTCTAAGAAAACTCAGTATTTTTGGTGTGGCTTTAAGAAGGCGTCAAGAACGAGGCTTGCGAAGTGTTTAAAATCAGGAGTCCCGCTTAGGCGGGATGACTGGTTTTAAATACAAGCATAACGAAGTTATTGACGTTTTCTTAGAGCCATTAAATAATTAATTTATTTCAAAAACAAAAGGAAGCCTTGCCTGCACACCTTCCATATCCGAAATTTCTTTTATGTAGCGATAATACTGATAATGTTGACCAAGTTCGTTTTTTATCAAGGAAACTTTAGTGTTGCTAAAAATTTCTTTTATTATTTGCTCGAAAGGATCTTTTTGTTCAGGAAGCTCAATAATTCTGTAATCGGGTAGTTCAGCCATTTCTACGGCAGCAGCAATAGCATCTTCAATTCCACCCAATTCATCTATCAATCCAATTCGCAATGCATCCACTCCACTCCATACTCTTCCTTGTCCGATTTTATTTACTTGTTCCGTTGTCATATTTCTTCCTTCGGCAACAAGTTCAAGAAATTCCTGATAAACTTTATCAACGTTTTTCTGAATGATTTTTTTCTGATAAGTTGTCAAAGGGCGATTCGTAGTCATGTAATCCGAATTTTCGTTTGTTTGCACATTATCGTGGGTAATCCCGAGTTTGTTTTTATAGAAATCTTTAAGATTTGGAATAAATCCAAAAACACCAATAGATCCGGTAATTGTTGTTGGGTCGGCAAATATTTTATCGGCAGAACATGATATCCAGTAACCACCGGAAGCAGCAAGATTGCCCATTGAAACAATAACAGGTTTTACTTTGCATGTAAGTTCAACTTCTCTGCGAATAACTTCAGAAGCAATTGCACTTCCTCCAGGAGAATTAACACGAAAAACAACAGCTTTAATATTATTATCAAGTCTTGCTTTGCGAAGTGTTTTAGATATTTTTTCTGATCCAATCACGCGTTCACTACCTTCGCCTCCGCCTATAGAGCCTGTTGCATAAACCACAGCTACTTTATTTCTGCTGCGTTTTTTAACGTCTTTTGTTGCAGGAGCATTAGTGTATTTTGTTATGCTTAATGAGTTAATTTTGTCATCTTCACCAATTCCGAGTTTAGTGCGGAGTTCCGCAAGAACTTCATCTTTATACATTATTTTATCAATAAAATTATGTTCTAATGCTTGTTCTGCTTCAGTAATATCAAGATTGTCGGCAATAAGATTCAGGTCATAGATCGAAATACCTCTGGATTCAGAAATAGCTTCGATTATTTTGCCCCAGATTGAATTTAGCAAAACCTGCATTTGTTTTCTGTTAGCCTCACTCATTTTTTCGAGAATAAGAGGTTCAATAGCACTTTTAAATTTCCCTACCTTGAAGATCTGAGGTTCAATATCTAATTTTTCAAGTGTTCCTTTTAAAAACATTAATTCGGCATTCAGACCTTTAAATGAAATATCTCCATCAGGATTTAGAATTATCTCATCGGCTACTGTTGAAAGATAATAGGCTGTTGTTGAATAATATTCGGCGTAGCTGATAATAAATTTACCTGATTTTTTGAATTTAAGCATAGCGTTACGAATTTCTTCAATAGTTGAAATACCGGCAGGAATTTGGCTAAGATCAAGATAAATACCTTTAATATTATTATCTGTTGCAGCTTTTTTTAGATTATCTAAGATGTCGTTTAATCCGGCTGTATTACTTGATTCCATTTTCTGAAAATCAAAGTTTTCAAAAGGATTATTTGGTGTTCGATCGTATATGGGTTTATTAAAAGTAAGATGCAATAGAGAATTTTCTTTTACAGTAGTTACTTCTTTTTCAGCAAATGAAGATATTGAGGCAATTAAGCCTAATAAAAGAAAAGAGACAATAAGAAATGTCAGAAAAAACCCTAACATTGATGCAAACATAAATTTAAAAAATTGTTTCATAATATTTTTTGTTTAATGAATAGAATAGATTTATTTAGATGATTTGTTTATGCAATAATATGAATTTTTAATCTGTTAAAGAAAAAAAATTAAAATTATTATTGATTTAATTATTTATGTATTTAATCTTTTCATTCAATACCCTTTAACTCGTAGCAAAACCTAATTATAATAATGAGTACATAAATTGAATATCAACAGTAGTATGTGAATAATTATTTTTTATTTCTGCTAGAATTTGATTTAAAGATGTGATATTTGTTTTTGAATATTTGTAAAATGAAAGAATCAAAATTATTAATAGGATCAATTTCGATTTTTATACTTCTTTGTTTTTATAATGGAAGTTTTAATTTGCCTGCCTCTAACGAAAACAGTGTTCCTGCTTTTGATAATAAAATAAATGAAATCCCTTTTTTCGTTAGAATTGTAAAAGGAAGTAATAGTTTTGTAATGATCAATCCAAAATTATACAGAAAAAATACTTCAGCAATGATTATCCGAAAGGAAATTGTTTCTACTCACAAAATAATGACAAACGGAAAAATGTTAAATGATGAATTGGCTTTTTTTCTGGTTAGTAATAATAAAAAAATTAGTTTACAACAAGCAAAAGATTTCGCCAAATTATATATTAACGAATCAAAAGCAGAAGGGGTAAATCATGATATTGCATTTTGTCAGATGTGTCTTGAAACAGGTTTTTTAAAATTCAATGGAATTGTTCGTCAAAATCAAAATAATTTTTGTGGACTGGGTGCAATTAATAATAATACTTGTGGAGAAAAATTTAATTCGAAAAGAGATGGTGTGAGGGCGCATATTCAACATTTGAAAGCTTATGCAAGTTATGAATCCTTAAAAAATAGCATTCTTGATAAAAGGTTTCATTTTGTAAAACGGGGAATTTCTCCATCTGTTGGCGATCTTACCGGTAAATGGGCAGTTGATCCGGAATATGGAAACAAAATTAAGCGTATTCTGAAACGGCTTGAAATGGTTTGATTTATAGTAAATTGTCCAACGGTTTTCATCCACTCATTTTATCAATAATACGTTTTGGAATGTATAATTATGTATATCTTCTTTTGGGAAGTAATCTTGGTGAAAAGTTGAAATATTTAAAGAAAGCTTTGAAACTGATAAAGTTGGAAATTGGAGAAATTATTAAGTGTTCATCAATTTACGAAACTGAAGCATGGGGGTTTTCTACAGAAAAAATGTTTTTAAATCAAGTGGTATTGCTTAAAACGGAATTGTTGCCTTTTGATCTTTTGAAAAAAAATCAGGAAATAGAAAAAAAAATCGGAAGAACAAAAATTGGAAAAAATTACGAATCAAGAATTATTGATATTGATATTTTATTTTATAATGATGAGATAATAGAAACTGTAGATCTTGTAATTCCACACAAACAACTTCACAAACGAATGTTTACGCTTATGCCGCTTTTTGAATTGAATAAAGATTTTATACATCCTAAAATTGAGAAAAGTATTTCTGAATTAACAAGAGAATGTAAAGATAAACTGAAAGTAAAATTGTTTGAATAAATAAGAAACAGATGAAATATAATTATATTGCAATTGAAGGAACTATTGGTGCAGGGAAAACCACTTTGGCCGAAAAGATTGCAGATCAATATAATGCTAAGCTTATATTGGAACAATTTGAAGATAATGATTTTTTGCCAAAATTTTATAAAGAACCTGATAAATATGCTTTCCCTCTGGAGATGTCTTTTATGGCTTCCCGTTTCCAGCAGTTAAAAGACCAACTGTCAACTCAGGATCTTTTTAAAAGTTTTACAATTGCCGATTATTTTATTAATAAAACTTTGATTTTTGCACGAAAAACTCTGCAAGATGACGAATATAAATTGTTTTCAAAATTTTTCAATTTTATAAATTCATCTTTGCCAAAACCTGATCTGCTGGTTTATCTTTATGTTGATGTTGATCGTTTGAAAATGAATATCATTAACCGTGGGCGTGACTACGAGAAGAACATAGAAAAATCTTATCTTGAAAAAATTCAAAAAGGATATTTTGATTATATTCGACAGCAACTTGAGATGCGTATTCTGATAATTGATGCAAATAACATTGATTTTGTAAAAAACCAAGAAGATTATGATAAGATCATAAATGTTATTAGTAAATCATACGATATTGGAATTCACAGAATAGAACTCGCTTAGTGTTTGTATATAAAGTCAATGTTGATGAAATTTTAGATTTATGATTTTAGATTTATGATTTTTAGATCCGCTGATATAAACAAAATATTAAATCTGAATTCTGAAATCTAAAATAATTTGAACGTAACTTTATAGATACAGCCACTAATTTCAAAAAACAACCAGATATTAAAAAGCCCCTAAAACCGATAGTATCGGAAGGGGCTTTTTTCATGAAAAAAAATATTTTTATAATTAATCTAACTTATTTTATTATTGCGATAAAATCAGCTTCTTTTACGTAATTGATGAATTCTTTATCATCTTTTGCTTGAGTTTTTAAAGCTGCATCTTTTTCAATTGCTTTCATCAAATATTCATATAACATTGATGTATTTGCAGTACGTGATCCGATAATAGCAAGCAAATAATAAGTTTCTGCAGTATTTTCTTTTGTGCATTTAAGAGTTTTTTCGGCAGCTTCAATTTCTCCTGTCATCATTTGAGCTAAAGCAACATTGTAATCACATTTTGTGTTTCCGAATAAAACTAATGCTTCATCATAATTTCCGTTTTCAATTTCGATAACACCAAGGTTGTAATCAACATTTTCGCCTAAGCTTTTTGCTTTAGTAAAATGTTCACTTGCTGTTTGATAATCATCAAGCATACAAGCAAGAACGCCTAAGTTATTATAAACTTTGCCATTGTTTTCTGATAATTCATTAGCTTTTGCAAATAATTTTGATGCTTTATCGTAATTGCCTAATTCAAGATTTACCATACCAGAATTGTTATATGCGCTCCAGCATTTTGGAGATAATGAGATTACATTTTTGTAGATAGCAAGTTTTGTTTTTGCGTCATTTGTAAGAGTAGCAGCATACATCAATTCTTTTACATCAAGTTGTGATGGGTCAGATATTGCGTAATTTGCAATTTCTTGGTCAGTAAGTTTTGGTTGATAGCAGTTAACCAATATATCTGATCTCCTAAGTGGAGGTAAAATAGTTTCTTCAATTTCAGGATAGATAACGATCATATTTCTGATTTCCTGTTCTTTTTTATCAGGAGTTGCAGCAGATTTTACAACATTAAGAATTATATTTTTATCTTCGATATTTGAAGCTTTAACTGCATTGAGGAATCCGTTCCAGTCTGGTCCAAAATGGTTAAGACTAAATGTTACATCTTCTTCAACATTATTTATATTAAGCTTAGAATCTTTTGCTTTAACCAATTGTTTAATTTTTCTGGTCATATATTTGTAAGCAGTTTTTGATCTGTTTTCGGAAAGACCTTTATTGAAAGTTTCTTCACCTTCAGGAGAAGCCCATCCATTAAGTTCTACATCTTTAATTACCCATCCTTTTGATGTGAAATCAATAAGATTAGTCAATGCTTCTTTTGATTCCGGTGCTTTATTCATCTGAACTCTCCAGTTAAGATTAAATCTGTTTACCTGGAAAAAGAGAGCAGCTTTTTCGGTTATAATAGTTTCTTTTTCGTAACTGTGAAAAGCAACAATCATTATTTCGTTATCAAATATTCTTTCGGAAGTGTAGATAACTCCGTCAGCTATCTTTCTTTCACCAATTTCAATGAAAGTTGCGCTTGCTTTTACTTCTTCAGGATTTGAATAAACTATATCTTCTGCTTTATAAATGATAGGTTTGATAACAAGCTCTGAATTGTTCATTTCAGGAGTGTAATCAAATTCTGTAGAGTATGTAAATGAGCCACCTGTTTTGTTGTTGATAAAAGTACCACCGTCACCACTTACGTCTTCGCCTTTTAAGGTAAAGCTTGGAAGAACGGTTTCGCCACCGTCATACTTTAAGACAGGAGTTAAACACATTGCAGCTTTTTTGCTGAAATATTTTTCAGGAACATTTCCTTTGATAGTTACTTTTATTTTATCACCATGTTCTTCAAGAACTTTTGGAGTAGCATCGATACTTACTTCATCGAATTTTTTTGCCATACTTTTTATATTACCCTGACCAAATTTATAAGTTAATCCAAGACCTATAAAACTGTACATATCTTGTTTAACAAATTCTGCTCCGCCGTTAAATCCATCCATTAAATCAGTATCACAAAATTTTAGAGTATAGTCAAGATTAAAATCAAATTTTTCGTTTATTGCATAATCAAATCCGACTCCTACAGGAACTATCCATATTATTCTTCTGTCGTTGAAACCTTTTCCGGCTGGACCGGGATAATTAGTATAAGTAACATTATGCAATAATGCGTCAGTAGTTAAATCGTACACTTTAGATTTGTAGTGTGCTTGTCCAAATCCTACTAAACCGTGTATAGAAACTTTTCTGTCTTTATATCCGGCAAACAAATTACTAAAATTAAATGTGGCGTTTAAACTTATATCGCCAAGATCACTATCCATATAAGCATTATGTTTTTCTTTTTCGCCGGCAAGCCATCCTCCGAAATAAGTAGCTTTTAGTCCTAAAACGGAAGAAAACTGGTAACCAACACCAAGATCAGCACCAAATCTGGTGTAACTAAAATCTGGTTGAAACCCATATTCCGCTAAGTCACCATTGAAATAGCCGGCACCAATATGACCTGCTACATAAAAATAAGGTGAGAATGAACTGCTTTTTGTTGTTTCAGCTTTTTCTTCTGTTCCCTGTCCGTAGAAAATTACAGGGATAATTGCAAATATTGTTATTGCAATTGTTTTTAAAATGATTTGATTAATTTTTTTCATGATGTTTTTATTGAATTGATTTGTAATTATAATTTCAGAATTAACAAAAATATACTTAATTATTTTAATAATCAAATATTTAGAAAAAATTTTCTCTAAATGACAAAAGTAATATATTTATATTATATATTCAAAAAGATAAATAAATATTTTTTTATTATTGAAATAAAATAATATTCACAACATTACTAATTGTATTAAGTTGTTTCTACGTGTTTTATAAAAATTAGTTACAACTTTGACAATTTTGAGAAAATATCCCAAATAACAATTCCGGTGCAAACAGAGATGTTTATCGAATGTTTTGTGCCAAATTGTGGAATCTCAATACATGTATCTACCATATTCATGATTTTTTTATCAATGCCTTTTACTTCATGCCCAAAAATAATTGCCAGTTTTTTCCCCTTTTCAGGGTAAAATTTATCCAGATAAATACTATCATCAGCTTGCTCGATAGCAATTATTGAATAACTATTATTCTTTAAATAACTGATAGAATCAAATGTGTCTTCAAAGTATTTCCAACTAACTGATTCGGTAGCACCAAGCGCAGTTTTCTGAATGTCTTTATTTGGAGGTATTGCTGTAATACCGCATAAATGAATTTCTTCGATCAAAAATGCATCAGCAGTTCTAAAAACTGAACCGATATTATTCAGACTTCTGATGTTGTCAAGGATTATTGTTACCGGAGTTTTTTTTGTTTTTTTGAATTCTTCAATGCTTATTCTTCCTAATTCGCTGTTTTTGGTTTTT
>JAIORY010000257.1 GCA_021107915.1 Bacteroidales bacterium
TCATTATTAATGAAGTCTAAATTTATTTTAATTTAGCAACTGATATTTATCCTGTTATTTTATAATGAATCAAATTTCTAAAATATTGAAAAAAAGCATTTTCAAAGCAATTATTGCTTTAATGCTTTTGCTTTTTACCTTAACGGGATATTCGCAATTTTATAATGGTTCGCAGTTGGAGTTCGGAAAAAACCGTGTTCAGTATCAAGAATTCCTTTGGACTTTTTATATGTTTGATGATTACGATATTTATTTTTATCGTGATGGTAAGGAGTTGGCGGTTTTTACAGCAAAATATGCTCAGGATTATATTCCAAAAATGGAAAGACAACTCGAATCAAACTTCTCAAAAAAAATACGTTTTATTGTTTTCAATAATCTTACCGATCTCAAACAAAGCAATATTGGTTTAATAAATGATGAACAATACAATACCGGAGGTGTTACTCATATTGTTGGCGATAAGGTTTTTTTGTATTTTAACGGAAGTCACAAAAATTTCGAAAAACAGATTAAGGCAGGCATTGCAAATGTGTTGATTAATGATATGATGTATGGCGGAAGTATTGGTTCTCAGATAAAAAGTTCTACTTTATTTGTTTTACCTGACTGGTATCTTAATGGTTTAATCTCATTTCTGTCAGAAGAATGGAGTACTGATATCGACAATCGTGTGAAGGACGGAATAATGTCGGGAACCTTCAAAAAATTCAATCATTTAACCGGTATCAATGCAGTTTTTGCCGGACACTCTTTATGGAAATATATAAACGATAAATATGGCAGCTCATCAATTCCGAATATCGTTCACATGACTCAGATAAGCCGAAGTATCGAAAACGGATTTTTATACGTAATAGGTGTTTCTTTTTCAAATCTCATTAAAGAATGGAAACAACATTATAAAGATATTTATGAATCGGATGATAAAATAGGCGAAATGCCCACAAAAACTTTGTTGAAAAAAACAAAGTCCGATTATGTTTATAGCAATTTGACAGTCTGTTCCGATAAAAAATATCTTGCCTATACTACAAATGAATTAGGGAAATACAAAATATGGCTTTACAATCAAAAAACAGGAAAATCAAAAAAAATATATAAATCAGGTTTCAAACTTGGTGAAAAAACAGATTACTCTTATCCATTACTTGCATGGCATCCTACAGGAAAAGTATTATCTTTTATTGTTGAACAAAAAGGATTGGTTTATCTGTATTTATACACTATTGAAACAAAAAAATTCGTAAAACAAATTTTAATAAATTTTGAAACAATCCTCGACTATTCTTATTCTCCCGATGGAAAATATTTTGTGATGTCGGCAGTAAGAAAAGGTCAGTCGGATATTTACACTTTTAATATTGCAGCAAATTCACATTTTCAAATTACACACGATATTTACGATGATCTTTATCCTGCATTTTATAAAAACACCTCAAAAATACTTTTTAGCTCAAATCGAATTAACGATACTATTAGCTTTGATGAAAAGATACCAATTGAGATTCCGGCAAATATGGATATTTTTCTTTATGATTATTCATCAAAAAGTAATATTCTTCATAAAATAACAGATACTCCTACTACAAATGAAATTCAACCACAGGAGTATCTTGATGGGTATATCTCTTATTTAAGCGATGAAAACGGAATTTATAATCAATACATTGCTCTTTTTGACAGTACTATTAGTTTTGTCGATACCATAACTCATTACAGATATTTTACACATTCATTTCCGGCAACGGATTATTCAAGAAATATAATTGAGCAAAATATCAACATTTTAGGAAAAATAAATTCTCAGATAATTTATGATAATCAGCTTTATAAAATGTTTGAAAAAGAACTTTTACCTGTTAATAAACTGACACATTATAAGTTAATAAACACAAATTATCGTGATAAAACTATTTTATCAGGGAAAGGAAAAAGCAAAGAAAAACCAAAACCAATAATTGTTGAAAAAAGAAAAAAATATCGCAATAGATTTTCAACAGTTTATGAGAACGATATTTTTACTGTACCAAAAAAGGATGAAATAGATATTGAAAATTATACTTTTGATAAACAGAGCTATGATGAGTTAGACAATGATAAAAGCAATAAAATTTCTAAAGAGGATGATTTTAAACTTCCAAAAAGAAGGAATTACAAAGTTGAATACATGATAAATGACCTTGTAACTCAAGTTGATTTCACTTTTTTAAATTCCACTTATCAGCCATTTACAGGAGGAGGTTCACCTATTTATATGAATCCGGGTTTTAATGGTTTAATAAAAATCGGAATTACTGACCTTTTGGAAGATTATCGAATTACCGGAGGAGTGCGACTAAACTCAAACCTTGTGAATAACGAATATCTTTTAAAATACACGAATTTAAAACATCGTCTTGACAGAGAAATGATATTTCATCGGCAATCTGTTGAATATTACAGCAATTATTCTATCGTTAGATTTCAATCACATGAATTGTATTATATACTAAAATGGCCATTTAATCAAGCAATGTGTATTAAAGGAACAGCTATGTTTAGAAATGATGCAATAATATTTTTAGCAACTGATTTGGTTAATCTTCAGGAGCCTAATAAATATTTAAACTGGGCAAGTCTGAAAGGAGAATTTATTTTTGATGCAACACGGTCTTTAGGATTAAATTTACCTGAAGGAACACGATATAAAATATTTGGAGAATATTATCAATTGATAGATAAAGAATCAATTAATATGGCTGTGCTTGGACTGGATTTTCGTCATTATCAAAAAATCCACAGGAATTTTATATGGGCAAATCGTTTTGCTGCAAGTACTTCATTCGGAAAAAATAAACTGATATATTATATGGGAGGCGTTGATAACTGGTTACTTCCGAAATTTAATCAGGAAACACCAATTGATTATTCACAAAAATATGCCTATCAAACCATTGCTACGAATATGCGTGGTTTTGATCAGAATATTCGTAACGGAAATAGTTTTTTTATTTTTAATACTGAGCTTCGATTTCCCGTTTTTAAATATTTTTTCAATCGTCCGATAAAATCAGATTTTTTAAGAAATTTTCAAGTCGTAGGTTTTGCAGATATAGGAACTGCATGGACAGGCTGGAATCCATATTCGAAAGAAAATTCACTTTATATAAGCACTATTGAGGAAGGACCTTTAACAATCACAGTTGAACTACAAAAAGAACCAATTGTGGCAGGTTTTGGTGGTGGCTTGAGAACAAGAATTTTTGGATATTTTGTGAGAGGAGATATTGCATGGGGTATTGAAGATGGAGTGCTAAAACCACATATTTTTTATCTTTCATTGAGTCTTGATTTTTAAAAAACTCTCTCGATTCCTTGCTATTCTTTAGTTGTAAAGAATTCTATAAATGCAAATATATATATACTTCATACTTAGTATTTTCTAACATTATTTATCAATAATTATTAACAAAAAATGTTATCAAACTTTTATGAATTTTGAATTCAGATATTTACAAAAAAAAAGACCGTTTTTGTTAATAAGTTAATTTCAAAAAAAATTATTTTATTGTATATTGCACACAAAAAATAAACAACCTCTTTTATTCGTTTCAAACACAAATACAGGGTTTTATAAAAAGTGATTTACTAAAAAAATATTTTTACAAAAAATATGGATATTAACCTTTTTGCAAATATAGATAAGGACATTCAAAAAGAAGAAAAATCAAATTATTTTGATGATGTTCTGGAAAAACGTCAACGACCAAATATTCAGGAAGAGGAAAAGAATATTCAGTTAGAAGAGCAAAAAGCAACAAATAAAGAAAAGCAGGAAATAAAGGAATTGAAAAAATATACTCACAAAGAAGTAAGAGAAGCAGCAACAAAATATTTTGACGGAGATACACTTGCAGCAAATGTTTGGATGAATAAATATGCCTTAAAAAATAGTGCTGGCGAATTATTTGAACTCACACCTGATGATATGCATCTAAGGATTGCAAGTGAAATTGAACGTATTGAGAAAAAATATCCTAACCCTATTAGCGCAGAAGAAATATTTAATTTACTAAAAGGTTTTAAATATATTATCCCACAGGGAAGTCCAATGGCAGGGATAGGAAACAACTTTCAGGTTTCATCTTTATCAAATTGTTTTGTAATAGGTGATGATGTTAATACCGATTCTTATGGTGGAATTTTAAAAGTTGATCAGGAACAAGTTCAACTTATGAAACGCCGTGGTGGTGTAGGACACGATCTTTCACATATACGCCCTACAGGAAGTCCTGTAAAAAACAGTGCATTAACTTCTACAGGAATTGTTCCGTTTATGGAGAGATATTCAAACTCTACAAGAGAAGTAGCACAAGATGGAAGAAGAGGAGCTTTAATGCTAAGCGTTTCTATAAAACATCCAGATGCTGTAGATTTTATTGATGCCAAAATGGAGCAGGGAAAAGTTACAGGAGCCAATATATCAGTAAAAATTAATGATAAATTTATGGAAGCTGTTATAAATGATAATAAATTTACTCAGCAATTTCCTGTCGAATCAAAAAATCCCAGAATCAAAAAAGAAATTGAAGCCCGCCCCTTATGGAACAAAATAATTTACAATGCATGGAAATCTGCCGAACCCGGCATTCTTTTCTGGGATACAGTACAAAGAGAATCCATACCCGATTGCTATGCCGATCTTGGATTTAAAACTTTGTCAACAAATCCTTGTGGAGAAATACCTTTATGTGCTTATGATAGTTGCCGTCTTCTCGCAATTAATCTTTTGAGCTATGTTGAAAATCCATTTACGGAAAATGCTAATTTCAATAGCAAACTTTTCACAAAACATGTTCATTCAGCACAAAGAATAATGGATGATATTATTGATCTTGAAGTAGAAAAAATTGATGGTATTATTGCAAAGATCGATGCCGATCCTGAAAATTTTGAAACCAAAAGAATTGAAAGAAATCTTTGGAGACAGATCAGAGAAAAAAGTATTCAGGGACGAAGAACAGGAATAGGAATTACAGCCGAAGGTGATATGCTTGCAGCACTCGGCAGTAAATATGGCTCGGATGAAGCAATAAATTTTTCTACTGAAGTTCATAAACTCCTCGCAATCGAAACATATCGATCATCAGTTGAACTTGCAAAAGAAAGAGGATGTTTTCCAATCTTTGATTTCGAAAGAGAAAAGGATAATCCATTCATCAACAGAATAAAAGAAGCCGCTCCAAATGTTTATAATAACATGGAAAAGTTTGGCCGACGAAATATTGCAATGCTTACAATTGCACCCACAGGTAGTGTTAGCATTTGTACTCAAACATCTTCCGGTATAGAACCCGTTTTTATGATATCCTACAAAAGAAGAAGAAAAGTAAATCCTAATGATAAAGATGTAAACATTAGTTTTACTGATGAAGTTGGAGATACATGGGAAGAATACAGAGTGTTACATCATCAATTTAAAAAATGGCTTAAAATAAAAGGTTATGATATTGAAGAAATATCAAATCTTAATGATGCAAAACTGAAAGAAATAATTAAAAAATCACCTTATTATCAGGCTACTGCTAACGATATTAACTGGATCAATAAAGTAAAAATGCAAGGCTCCATCCAAAAATGGGTCGATCATTCAATTAGTGTAACTGTAAATATTCCTAATGAAAGTGACGAAAAACTTGTTGGTAAAATATATGAAACTGCATGGGTAAGCGGTTGTAAAGGAATGACTATTTACCGTGAAGGGTCTAGAGCCGGTGTTCTTGTGAGTAATGAAGAAAAAAAGGAAGAAGACCCTAATGCATTTAACGATACCAAAGCTCCACCACGACCAAAAATTATAGAAGCAGATATTGTGCGTTTTCAAAATGATTACGAAAAATGGGTTGCAGTAATTGGAACAATTAATAATAAACCTTATGAAATATTTACCGGAAAAGCAGACGGTTTTTTTGTTCCAAGCTGGGTCGAAAAAGGATGGATAATAAAAAATAAAGAAAACGAAAAAGATCATTCCAGATATGATTTCCAGTTCGAAGACAAAGATGGTTACAAAATGACAATGCAAGGTCTTTCAAGACAATTCAATAAAGAATTCTGGAATTATGCAAAGTTGATTTCAGGAACTCTTCGTCATGGAATGCCATTGCCTTTTGCAGTTAATCTGGTTGCAAATTTAACATTCGAACAAGATCATATCAATACATGGAAAAATGGCGTTGTAAGAGCCTTGAAAAAATACATTCCCAACGGAACACAAGCATCAGAAAAAAAATGCCCCAAATGTGGTGATGAAGATGGAGTAATATATCAAGATGGTTGTCTTACCTGCAAATCGTGTGGGTATTCTAAATGTGGATAAAAACTCTTTTAGAAATGTATTTTATGATAATCAAAAGTATGACTGTCGCGAAGTCTTTTTATCCTTTCTGCAATCTGAACAAATATTTTCAAATCATTTGAATTTAACCAAGCAATAGCTTCAGGCTTTGTATGGCAAGCATCAGCAAATACTATCAGAAATTTATATTTATTTTTTTCGAGCCACTTATATGCTTTCTTGTCATTATCAATAGCTGCATCCAAAGCTGCAAGATGAGGAAATTTATTTTTTAATAACCATGCAACAGCTTTATCGCTGCCTTGTATAGCATGTGATAAAGCAGCAAGTTCGGGATAACCATTCTTTAAAAACCAGTTGATGATCTTCTTGTTACCTTTTATGCTTTCCCCGAAAGCAATAATTATTTTTGCCGGATAATGAAGCATCTTAATTTTGTGTTTTTGTTCAGTACCAGTTTACAAAAATAACCCTAAATTCTTACTGAAACAAATTTTAGTAGATAATTAATACCAAATCAATTCCTGTTTTCTTAGTTAAAGGATAATTTTAAAAATGGTATTGTGGTATAAGGGAAATAAAGGTATAGGTCCCCTTTCTCCTTATTTCCCTTATTTCCCCTATACTCTTATTTCCCAATTCAATAAATTTCGCACTGCATTTCAACAATGCAACAATGTAACAATGAAACAATGTATCTCAAGAAAAGTTGTAATTTTGAAAATTATATGATCAGCCTGAACGAAATAAAATCTCCCATAAAAGATGAATTGAAGAAGTTTGAAAAACAATTCAAATCTTCTATGAAAAGTTCTGTGCCTTTGTTAGACAAGGTTACCGGATTTATTATCAAACGTAAGGGAAAGCAAATGAGACCTATTTTTGTTTTTCTTTCGGCAAATATTTGTGGTGGAATAAACGAAAAAACATACAGGGCTGCTTCACTTATCGAGTTGCTTCACACAGCTACTTTAGTTCATGATGATGTTGTGGATGACTCGAATGAACGCAGAGGTTTTTTTTCCTTGAACGCTCTTTGGAAAAACAAAATTGCAGTTTTAGTTGGTGATTATTTGCTCTCAACAGGGTTGTTACTCGCTCTTGAAAATAAAGACCATAATTTATTAGAAATTGTTTCTGATGCCGTTAAAGAAATGAGCGAAGGTGAATTACTTCAGATCAAAAAAGCGAGAAAACTTGATATAAAAGAAAGTATTTATTTTGAGATAATCCGAAAAAAGACAGCTTCGCTGATCTCTTCGTGCTGTGCTACCGGAGCAGCCTCCGCCAAGGCAGATAAAAAAACTATTGAGAAAATGCATCTTTTCGGCGAATATGCAGGAATCTCTTTTCAGATAAAAGATGATCTTTTTGATTACGAAAAATCTAATGAAACAGGAAAACCAAACGCAATTGACATTAAAGAACAAAAAATGACTTTGCCTTTGATTTATATGCTTGATAATGCCACTTTCAAAGAGAAAAGAAAAATTATTAATATCATTAAAAATCATAATAAAAATAAGGAAAAAGTTGCCGAAGTAATTAGAAAAGTGAATGAAAGTGGTGGAATAGAATACGCAAAAAACAAAATGCTTGAATATCGCGAAAAAGCTCTGACATTATTAGATGACTTTCCTGATAGCCCTTCAAAAAATTCTCTTAAAGAACTTGTGATTTATACAACGGAGAGGAAGAAATAAACTGATAGCTTGCCAAATTTTTAATGCTTGTTAATACTGATTTATGATTTTAAATTTATGATTTTAGATTTTTTTAACTTCGCAATTCTTTATAAAATTGCCACAGATTCACTGATTAATTATACAATTATTTGAATAATGCCGATTACTAACCAAATATTCCTCAAACAATTTTAAAAGCAATTTTAAGTTATTATTACTGAAATTATTTCTTTAACAAATGACAATTTCCAAAAAATATTTTTTTCTAATATTATTATCCGGTATTGTATTTATTTCAACATCCTTTTATTTAATTGATAATGTTTCACTTTCTCAGGAGGAATTGGAATTATATGATATGATAAATTCATACAGAAAAAAAAATGGTTTACATAAAGTTGAATTATCAAAATCCCTCACTTATGTTGCCAAGATACACGCCAAAGATCTGGAAGAAAACGATCCGAATAACAAAAGATGTAATATGCACTCATGGTCGGAAAATGGAAAATGGGAAGGCTGTTG
>JAIORY010000019.1 GCA_021107915.1 Bacteroidales bacterium
ATCAACTTTGTCAGGACCCTTCATTGGAGCTCCTATTAGACCTTGTCCATAAGATACTACGGACTGCATTGTGATTAACATCACGACAATTACTTTTAATAATGTTTTCATTTTGATAAATTAGTTAGTTTAAATTAGTTATTAGATTATCTATACCATTAATTGTGCTTGTTTATAAAGTCGATTATATTGATGAAATTTTAGATTTATGATTTATGATTTTTATTTCGCTGATAATCAACAAAATATTTAAATCTTAAATCTTAAATCGTTAGAACTTAACTTTATAGATGGGCTTTAATTAAAAAGGAAATCTATTTTAATAAATAATGAACTATTTACTGCAAAAATAATTTAATTTCATATTTCCACAAGTTTTATTTTTTTTATTTTATTGGTTAATTCCCCAACTAACACTCATTATTTTTTTGATTCATTTTTTTCAGTAAAAATACTTGCTTTCCGTATTTATTTTGCTTATATTTGACCCTAAATATGAAGATGTTACATTTTAAACATTATATTGAAAAATATTCTATTAATAATATCTAATTAGAAAAACAACTAAAAATATATTGGTCATAATTCGAATTAAATTAAGTTTAACTAAAAGATTAACTCATTATGAAAACAAAAGTATTAATTACCGTATTGATTATTTTCAGCATTTTCAGCTTGAATACTAACAAAGTATCAGCCCAATGGGTTCAACAAAACTCAGAAACAACATTCGATCTCGAATCTGTCTTTTTTACAGATGCAAACACAGGCTATTGTACCGGGGTCAATCCTAATACTTGGGTAGGAAGTATTTACAAAACAACAAATGGAGGAAACACATGGGACTCTCTGGATGTTCATCCTCCGGCTCCATATCCGATCTTTTTTTCAGATGCAAATACCGGATACATTGGCTGTTATGACCTGATTTTAAAAACTACTAATGCAGGAAGCACATGGGCAGAATATCAATTAAGTTTAGGAATTGTAATATTCTCTATCCATTTTCCGGATGCTAACACAGGTTATTTAGTCGGAAATGATATGATGAATGGATTGGCAGTAGTTTTAAAAACAACAAATGCAGGAGGTTTATGGACAGACATATCCCCAACTTTTGGTGATGAACAAGTTAGATGTATTCATTGCACTGACGTGAACACATGTTACATGGGTTTTTCAGGTAGTGACATTACAACATTTATTATGAAAACGACTAATGGCGGAAGTACATGGATCGATATTAGCCCGCCTTTTACCCAAGAGGTGTGGTCAATTTTCTTCGTTGATGGAAATACAGGATATGCCACCGGTCAAGGCGATGGTGGTGAATGTCAAATTTTAAAAACAACAAATGCCGGCAATGACTGGACGGAGATTTTATCTACCAATGAATTTCCACATGGTAACAATATTTATTTTTCTGATGCAAATATAGGATGTGTTGTTACCGACGAAGGCTATATCCTTAAAACTACTAACGCAGGAAACACATGGAATGCAGAAGCATCTAGTGTAAGTACAGATTTGAATGCAGTATATTTCCCAAACGATGAAATTGGATATATTGTTGGAAATAATGGCGTAATCCTCAAATTTGACGAATCTGCCGGAATTGATAATCCGGTATTCCCACAAAAAAACAATGTGATCATATATCCCAATCCTTTTAAAACAACAGCCACACTTAAAATCAATGAAGCATTACAAATAAATAATGCAGAGTTAAGGATATTTGATACTTATGGTAAGGAAGTTCATAAAATCACTAACATCAGTAATAATGAATTTGAAATAAACAGAACGGGATTAAGTAATGGATTATACTTTTATCAGTTATTTGAAAAACAAAATATTATTGATACGGGGAAAATTATGATTGATTGAGTACGTATTATTTTGTTGGATTATCGTTAGAAACAGAATATTAGGAAACACTTGTTGCAATGAGCACAATCCGGATATTTTTCATTTGGTAAATAAAAAATATCGAATTTTTTATTCTACAAAACTATTCGTGCTATCAGGCTTAGGGTTAAGTTGCTTGAAGTGGTAGATTTCATCCTCCACATCTACTTCTGTTTTTTTCCCATCTTGCATACGATAACTTTCTGTAATATGAAAAGTGGTGTCATTTAATATTGTTCCGGCTCGGACGTAAGCTTTATATGGACGCTGAGAAGGATACCAACGCTCAAATTTCATATTATTCCCATTAATGTTAAATACACCCCAACAATACTTAATATTCCTACGTTTTTCTATAAACTCTTTTGTAATAAATGATTGTTCAAACTCAATAGTTTCATTTATATCATAACTATCACCTGCTAATAATAAAGTTCCATCATTATAAAAGAAATAAATTGTTAATTTTTCAGGATTACCATATTTTTGATAATAGTAACCTTTTAATTTTAATTGATATTCTGTATAAGGTATCCTTTTTATAGAAAGCTCATCATCTTTCCATATTTTAACTTTGCTACAATTACTTACTAAACTCATTATTGCCATTATTAATAAGAGTTTCAAACCCATTGATTTTATCAGGTTTACTATTATTAATGTTTTCGGCAATTTCATAACAGGTAAGTATAATTATTTGAAATAAGTTTGATTTGTTTTATTCTGTGCAAACGAGTGCCAGCAAGAATTATTAGACTATCTTTTGAACAAATTTCGTCTATAAATAATAGTATCTGCAAGGATATAACATTTGCCATTTTCATAAACAATAAAACACTTATAAAGTGTATCACCTTTTTGGATTATTTCTTTAATAAACCATCTTGAATGCGCCATATTTTCAATATGGTCACCATATACATGGTCTGAGAAAAATCTTGATATTCGATGTCCATAACTTTTTATAAAATGATCGAAACTAAAAGCAGATATCATTGAAAGGTTTAAGGTATCAACAATTTTAAAACTATACAATGTATCACTATTAAAAGAAAATAAATTTAATGTATCACCATTGATTTTATAAACTCCTTTAGTATCAAATTCACTAATCTGATGAAGACTTTCTGAAAATTCTATAACACGAAACGATCTGTTAAGATAAAATAAATTGTTTTTGCATAATTGAAGATACCAATCATTATGAGAACTGTCTTCAGAAATAAAAAAATAATCTCCAAATAAATCCATTTCATTATACTTTTGAGAATATAATAGCGTACTGAATAATGAAATTAATATTAATAATAAAATTAAATGTTTCATTTTATTAGTTTAAAATTCGGTAAAATCACTCTTTCTCTTTTTTTAATTGATTCATCATATATTCCTCATATTTAATTTCATCACACCAAAACCATTTCTCTTTTTTAAGCCAACAATCCGAGCTTGGTTTTACTTCTACCGGAATAAAAGTGGCTGGTAGAAAATCCTTTAAACTTTGTTCCATGGACTTTTGAAATATTTTTCTTTCTTCCTCAGTTTTTCTATCTAGTATCTTGCTATAAATATATTTAATAGTATTTCTATCAATTACTT
This sequence comes from Bacteroidales bacterium, assembly GCA_021107915.1. Taxonomy (GTDB): domain Bacteria; phylum Bacteroidota; class Bacteroidia; order Bacteroidales; family JAIORY01; genus JAIORY01. Next base: position 3,508 of record JAIORY010000019.1, read on the forward strand.
TATACCAGTTTTCTCGAGCAAGCCATGTAAGTGACAATGGACTCGGATGATTAACAGTTTGAGTTATTATGGTATCACCACTAATAATGTAAAGCCCCCAATAAAAACGTTGAAAGAATGGAATGTCATTTCCATTCTTTGTATATCCCACAATATCTTTAAAATATTGTGGAATATTGTGATTATAATCATCAAAGTTATATATAAAGATACCATCTTTGTATAACATTAGATTTACAGATACAGTATCAATTATATGTTCATACTTCCCCAAATAGCCCCATCTGTCAGTTATATACCCCATCGAATAATAACCATCATTATTTATTAATGTATCTATTCCGGTATTTTGCCCATCATAACAATGGGTAAATCTGCTTTTAATATCTTTTGGCACTTTATAAAAAATGCTGCATGAATTAAACAGTATTGAAACTAAGAATATTATGTGTATTTGTTTTATTTTCATAATATAAAAACAGGCTTAATTTTGATCTAACATTTCTCATTTTTCAAAAACTAAAATTACAAATAATATTTATATGTTTTTTATCTTTATGAAAGAAATATTTCACAACAACCTTTTGCCGGCAATTCCAAAATCATAATTCATAATTCTAAAATCTAAAATCCAAACTCTCAATATTAATTGTACTTTTGTTTTCTTTAAAACAAACCCAAGTAAATAAAAATATGGAAAAAATAAAAAGAACTCTTAGGAATTCGGCAAAAGCCCGTTGGGCAATGATGATAATTGTTAGCTTTTTGATGGCTGCAAATTATTATTTTTACGATGTATTATCACCATTAAAAACAATTTTACAAGAACATCTTAATTTTTCTTCACAAGACTTTGGAATTGTTGCCGGTTTTTATGCTTTCCCAAATACATTTTTGTTAATGGCAATCTTAGGCGGTATCATTCTTGATAAAATGGGTATCCGCCCAACCGGTTTATTATTTGCAGTATTTATGTTAATCGGGGCTGTATTAACTGCTTACGGAGCATCAGATATTTACAGAAATGGCGGACTTGGTTATAGTTTTATGAGTTCATTTTGGACATCATATTCTCCTGAGTTAAAAATGATGTCGCTCGGAATGTTGATATTCGGACTTGGTGCCGAGACCAGTATTGTAGTTGCAAGTAAAATTATTGTAAAATGGTTTAAAGGATATGAAATAGCTCTGGCATTTGCATTGCAACTCGGAATTGCACGATTAGGTACTGCTTTGGCTTTTAATTTATCTCCCCGACTTGTTTTAGACGGTTTCTGGACATTTCCTATCTGGTTTGCAGTTATGCTATTGTTAATCGGATTTCTTGTGTTCCTTATTTATATTATGTTTGATGTGAAAATCGATCGTCAGACTAAAACAAAAGTTAGCCTGATTGACAAAGATGAAGAGTTTCATATTTCTGATCTTAAAAAACTATTTACAAACAAATCATTTTTATATATAGCTGCATTATGCGTAACATTTTATGCGGGTGTTTTCCCGTTTTTGAAATTTGCCCCTGATTTCTTTTACAATAAATTTGGATTCTCATTTCAGCTTAGTGGTGATATTGCCTCATTACTTCCTTACGGGACAGTTTTATTTACACCACTTTTCGGTTGGTTTGTTGATAAAAAGGGTAAAAGTGCCTCACTAATGATATATGGATCACTGTTGCTCGTTTTTGTTCATTTAATGTTTGGACTTACTAATTTTAATGTGTATGTATTAATGGTTTTACTTGGTATTGCTTTTTCTCTTGTGCCGGCAGCCATGTGGCCATCTGTAGCAAAAATTGTCCCTGAGCATCGAATAGGAACAGCCTATGGAGCAATGTTCTCCATGCAAAATCTCGGACTTTTTGCAGTACCGATTTTGGCAGGAACAATTTTAGATGGAACCAACAAATTATCATCAAACTTCTATACTCCAATTCAAACTGATGAAATCATTATGAATGATTTTGAATTTCAGTCATATTATCTTGATAATGATAGTATGCCAAGGATTAACGAAGAACTTATGGCAACAACCTACATTTTTGCTGTTGATGATACAGTTAAATGGGTAAATGAGAAAGGTAAAATACTTGGTAATAAGATTGAAAATGAAGGACTAACAATCTGGTCTGAATATGATAGTGTGAGAACCAATGCCAAAGGTGTATTTGATACATTTCTGGGAAAGGGCAAAATACTATCATTGGATATGTCATATCTAAATATTTATTCTGAAAGATACTTAGTAAATATTAGAACAAATGTTGAAGATAAACCAACATTCAATATCTTTGATGGAATGCTGGTTTACACACCGGATTCATTGGATAGAATACCCTTAAACTATAATGTTGGAGATGATATATTTTCAGAACTTGACTCAAAAAAGTTTGAAATTGAGCTAAGTATTACAGATACAACAAAGGGACAAAATATTTTAGTTTATCAGGAATTTCATGATGTTAATTGTATGAAAGAGGACTCAATAAAAGTTTATCTTGGTGAGGGTGATATCAAATTTGCCAATATAAATTATATTGATTGGAACAAAGACAAAAACTACTTTATTAAAGTTAGAACACCTCTAAACTATACATTAACAATGTTAATGTTTGCCCTTTTCGGTATCATTGGTTTATTCTTTGCATTTATGCTTAAGCGAGATGACAAAACTTCCGGTTACGGACTTGAACTACCATCAAATGAAGCAGTTGAAACGAAAGATAAATAAATAGATGATTTTTTTACATTTTACATTTAAAATTCTGCATTTTGCATTTTTGAAAGAAATTTAGAATTTAGAATGATGAATTTAGAATTTAAAATAAATGCATGGAACAAATTAAAAGTGCACTAAAAGACAGCTCACGAGTTAGGTGGAGCATCCTATTATTAATAGCCTCTGTTCAGGCTGCCAATTACTATTTCTATGATGCATTATCGCCACTGAAAAGGTTGATGGAAGAGAGTTTCAATATTACTTCTTCAAACTACGGACTTCTTGTTGCAGCTTATTCTATTCCGAATACCTTCCTTTTAATGGCTGTTCTGGGAGGTGTTATCCTTGACAAGCTTGGTATCAGAAGAACAGGATTTCTTTTTGTCGGAATGATGGCAATCGGAGGTCTGATAACAGCTTACGGTGCAAGCGAATATTTCTCAAATGGTGGCTTTGGTTTCAGCTTGTTTAATTCCTTTTTGACGGATTATTCTCCGGAATTAAAGATGATGATTTTAGGTCGTTTCTTCTTTGGGCTTGGTGCCGAAACAAGTATTGTTGTCGTTAGTAAAGTTATCGTAAAATGGTTCAAAGGCAAGGAACTCGCCTTGGCATTTGGAATGAAAATCGGACTGGCACGTGCCGGTTCGGCTTTAGCTATTTTCTTTTCAGCCGAAATCGCAGAATCTGCTTCGCACTGGACAATAGCAATTTGGTTTGCTGCAATGCTCCTTTTAATTGCTTTTCTCGCATTCATCGTTTATACTATTTTTGATGTAAAGATTGACAAACAATTAAATAAAGGAATTTCTATTAAAAAAGATGAGGGATTTAGTTTTGCCGACTTACGCAAACTAATTACCAACAAATCATTTATTTATGTTACACTACTTTGTTTAACGTTTTACTCGGCTGTTTTTCCTTTCCAGGCTTTTTCGCCCGATTTTCTGTTAAATAAATTTGGAATGACCATGACTCAAAGTGGAAAAATTGCATCCATACTTTATTGGGTAACAATGTTTGCTACCCCGCTTTTCGGGCTTGTAGTTGATAAATTTGGGAAAAGTGCAACACTTATGATTTTCGGTGCAATTCTAATAACTGTGGTTCATCTGTTATTTGCTTTAACATATTTTAATCCGGTAGTATTGCTGGTTTTACTCGGCATTGCCATTGCACTTGTTCCGGCAGCAATGTGGCCGTCAGTTGCCAAAATTGTTCCCGAATACCGAATTGGAACAGCTTATGGAGCAATGTTCTCAATACAAAATTTGGGTCTTTTCGCAGTACCAATTCTTGCGGGTTTTATATTAGACGGAACAAACAAATTCTCATCTCATTTCTATACCCCAATTCAGACTAATGAAATCATTATGAATAATTGTAAATTTCAATCGAATTATTTGGATAATGATAGTATGCCACGGATTAACAAACAACTCATAGCAACAACCTATATTTTTGCTGTTGATGATACCGTTAAATGGGAAAATGAAACAGGCAAAATACTTAGTAATAAAATTGAAAATGAAGGACAAGCAATCTGGTCTGAACATGAGGATACAAAAACCAACGCCCAAGGTGTATTTGATATATTTCCGGGAAAGGGCAAAATACTTTCATTGGATATATCATATCTAAATATTTATTCTGAAAAATATTTAATTAATATTGAAACCAATGTTGAAAGTAAACCAACATTCAATATCTTTGATGGAATGCTGGTTTACACACCGGATTCATTGGATAGAATACCCTTAAACTATAATGTTGAAGATGATATATTTTCAGGACTTGACTCAAAAAAGTTTGAAATTGAGGTAAATATTACAGATACAACAAAGGGACAAAACATTTTAGTTTATCAGGAATCTCATGATGTTAATTGCAAGAAAGAGGACTCAATAAAAATTTATCTTGGTAAAGGTGATATTAAATTTGCCAATATAAATTATATTGATTGGGACAAGGACAAAAACTACTTTATTAAAGTTAGAACACCTCTGGACTATACCATAGCAATGATAATGTTTGCCATTTTAGGTGTCATTGGTTTATTCTTTGCTTTTTTGCTTAAGCGAGATGATAAAACTTCAGGTTATGGACTTGAGTTGCCATCTAATGCTAAAGTTAAAACTAAGAAATAATTAAACAGAAATTTGTAATTTTAAATTTTAGTCATTTTAAATCCCGAAGCAGAACTTCGAGGATGCTCGAGCATAGCTCGGCATTTTAGTCATTTTAAATTTAATCTATTGAATAAATAAAACATAAACAAATGAAAAAGCTAATTTATTTACTTATTATTTTATTTCTTTTT
>JAIORY010000160.1 GCA_021107915.1 Bacteroidales bacterium
ATCTTAAATCTGATATTAGAGATTTGGAAAAATTCGGGAATGAAGAAATTAAACTTGATAGAATCCCGGCACTTCTTAAAAAACTAAACCAAATTATTCCAAAAGTTATTGAGCAGATTCGCTCCGAAATTAAATAGATTTGACAATATTTTTTTTATTGGTTATAGAAATTAAAAAAAAAGCCACAGATTCACAGATAAATATTTGAAATATTCAGAACAGAATTAATACTGCATCGCTGTTAGGCAGGCATTACAAAAAAATTAATCTGTGAATCTGTGGCAAATTTGATTACTCATCATATAACAAAGAACCATTAAAACTCCTAATCATAAAAGATTATAATGGAATATTCCCATGCTTTTTCGGAGGATTGGACTTGCTTTTCGATTGCAACATTTCCAATGCTTGTATCAGTTTTTGTCTTGTTTGATGAGGATAAATTATTTCATCAATAAATCCTAATTCAGCAGCTTTATACGGACTGGCAAATGTGTTTTGATAATTGTCAACAGCTTTTTTCTTTTCTTCCGGTGTTAAAGCATCTCTGAAAATAATATTAACGGCACCTTCAGAACCCATCACAGCAATCTCAGCAGTAGGATACGCATAATTTATATCTGCACCAATATGTTTACTCGACATTACATCATAAGCTCCTCCATAAGCTTTTCGTGTGATAAGTGTAATCTTGGGAACCGTTGCTTCAGAAAAAGCATACAGAAGTTTTGCGCCGTGTTTGATAATCCCGCCCCATTCCTGAGTTGTGCCGGGTAAAAATCCCGGAACATCTTCAAAAGTAATAAGAGGAATATTAAAAGCATCACAAAATCTTACAAATCTTGCACCCTTTATTGAAGAATTAATATCAAGAACTCCCGCAAGACTTGCCGGTTGATTAGCAACAATACCTACTGATCTACCACCTAATCTGGCAAAACCAATAACCATATTTTTAGCATAATGGGGTTGAACTTCAAAGAAATTATTATCATCAACAACAGATATAATAATATCCCGCATATCATAAGGTTTGTTTGATTCGATAGGAACAATGTTATTTAATTTTTCATCTTCTCTATTGATATCATCTGTGCAAGGAACAACCGGAGGGTCTTCCATATTGTTTGATGGAAGAAAACTCATTAACTCCCTGACCATCATCATTGATTCTTCATCATCAGTAGAAATAAAATGAGCAACCCCACTTTTAGAATTATGAGTCATGGCACCACCGAGATCTTCTTTTGTAACTTCTTCGTGAGTTACGGTTTTGATAACATCAGGGCCTGTTACAAACATATAACTCGATTCTTTAACCATAAAAATAAAATCAGTAATAGCCGGAGAATAAACCGCACCTCCGGCACAAGGACCAAGAATAGCAGATATCTGAGGTATTACACCCGAAGCCATTGTGTTAAGATAAAAAATATCAGCATATCCGCCAAGGCTCTCAACACCCTCCTGAATACGTGCGCCTCCCGAATCATTTAACCCGATAACCGGTGCCCCCATTTTCATTGCAAGTTCCATGATTTTAACAACTTTATCAGCATTTGCTCGACTCAGAGTTCCACCAAAGACAGTAAAATCCTGAGCAAAAACATAAACCAACCTGTCATCAATTTTTCCATAACCGGTAACAACACCATCTCCAAGGATTTTGTTCTTTTCCATATCGAAATCCGTGGCTCTGTGAGTTACGAATTTGTCAAGTTCGACAAATGTGTTAGGATCGACCAAAAACATAAGTCTTTCGCGTGCAGTTAGTCTGCCTGCTTTATGTTGTCGTTCAATTCTTTTTTTCCCGCCTCCAAGTTCTGCCTTACTATTTTTTTCCTCGAACTGTTTAAATTTATCTTCTCGTGTTAACATATAATAATTTTTTATTTTATTCAACAACTACCAATACTTGATCACCATCAATAATATCACCTTCTTTTACTCTAATATCTTTTATTATTCTGTCTTTTTTTACTTTGTATTCACTTTCCATTTTCATCGCCGAAACGATTATTACAGTATCTCCGGCTTTTACCTTATCACCCGCTTTAACAGGAATTTTTACAATTTTCCCAGGCATGGGAGAGGAAATAAAGCTTTCATCCTCAGAATCATCTTGCTTTTTGCGTTTTAGGTATTTGCTTTCCGCATCAATTATTTCAATATCATAAGTTTTGTATAAAGTATTTACAATATATTTTTTGCTGTTTTTGTTTTCTATCAACTCAACATTATATGAAATGCCTTTATGAATAATTGAATAAACACCTTTTTTAACCATTACAACATCAACATTGTATTTCTTACCGTCAATATCGATTTTCAGTTTTGCACCATCGCTTTCCAGAAATGAAATATTAGCTGTTCTGTCATCTATTTTTATTTCGAGTGACATAATTTTTTTATTTTTTATATTATTATTTTACTATTTAATGCCTGTTTATAAAATTACGTTCTAACAATTTAAGATTTTAGAATTCAGATTTAAGATTTAAAATCTTGTCGATATTAGTGGATTTAAATCATAAATCTAAAATCATAAATCTAAAATTTTATAAACATAGTTGACTTAATAGATAGACACTATTTAGTATCTAAAGTTTTTATTTCCACAATCTCAAAATACTTCGTTTTCTGCCAAAATCTTTCCAACTGTTTCCAAGATTTTGGGTAGGTTTTTTTGGTTGAAGTTTTTTAAGTTTTGTAGTAAAATCAATACTTGCAGCAATAATTGCAATATCTTCAAAATTACCTTTACTTTTTTGCGGCGACATTAACACATTCTTATTTTTTTCGATAAAATGTGTATTATATTTTCCGTTCTTGAAATCATCGGTATCAAGAATTCTCTCAAGAAATTTTATCGAAGTTTTAACTCCGGTAATTTTATATTCATATAAGGCTCGTTTCAATCGTTTTATCGTCTCTTCACGAGTTTTCCCCCACACAATAAGTTTTGATATCAGAGGATCATAATACATTGGTATTTCATATCCTTCATAAATATATCCGTCGTGGCGGACACCGGTTCCAAGAGGTTCGGTGAGGTTTGTAATAACTCCCGGACTTGGGACAAAATTATTATCCGGATCTTCGGCATATATCCTGAATTCTATTGCGTGACCGCTTTGTTTTAAATCTTCTTGTTTGAGCTTTAATTTTTCGTTATTAGCGATAAGAATTTGTTGTCTTACAAGGTCAACACCAACTACCCTTTCGGTGATTGGATGTTCAACTTGTAGCCGCGTATTCATCTCAAGAAAATAGTAATTAAGATCATCATCAACAATAAACTCAATTGTTCCTGCTCCGCTGTAATTAACCGCTTTTGCAGCAGCAACAGCCGTCTTCCCCATTTCCCCTCTTATCTCATCATTCATAAGGGGAGAAGGAGTTTCCTCAACTACTTTTTGATGCCGGCGTTGAACCGAACATTCTCTTTCAAAAAGATGAATTGTGTTTCCGAAATTGTCAGCCAGTATTTGAAATTCGATATGATGAGGTGATTCAATATATTTTTCGATATAAACCGCATCATCACCAAAGGAAGCAATAGCTTCTGATTTTGCTGCATTAATAGAGTTTATAATTTCTTTTTCGTCTGTTACAAGCCTCATACCTTTTCCTCCACCACCCGATGAAGCTTTAATCATAACCGGCAAACCAATCTCTTTAATTACTTTTACTGCGTTGTCAATATCATTTATTGCTTCCTGAGTTCCTGGAACTACCGGCACTCCGGCAGCAGTCATGGTTTTTCTTGCCGTGAGTTTATCACCCATTGTATTTATTGCATAAGCCGAAGGGCCAATAAAAATCAATCCTTCCTTTTTGCATCTTTCCGAAAATTCTGCATTTTCGGATAAAAATCCATATCCCGGATGAATTGCATCAGCTTTGCATTTTTTTGCTGCATCAATTATTTTATCAATTACCAAATAACTTTCGTTAGAAGGCGAGGGTCCAATAAAATAAGCTTCGTCAGCGTACCTTACATGCATTGATGTCCTGTCAGCTTCGGAATATACTGCAACAGATTTGATTCCCATTTCCCTGCACGATCTCATCACCCTTATGGCAATTTCTCCCCTGTTGGCAATTAATATTTTTTTTATCATAATTATATTTTTCTTCCGGTAAATTCCTATTGGCTTATTATTAGGAATTTATGTTTTAAAAAGTCAAAATTTAATTGGTAAATATAGTATTTTTTTAAAATCCACGAATTCTATTATTTGAATTTTTTGAATAATAGATTATTGATTTCAGAAGAATAAAAGTTTAATTATCTGTGATTATTGTTGTTGGGGGAAAATAACAATTGGGAATATTCTTAACTTTTAATTTTCACAATTAAAACATCAAGATCAGAATCATCAGTTGCCTTACCTTTTAACTGAGAACCGAACAGGACAAAATCTGAAGTTATGCAAAGATATCTTATTGTGATTTTATAAGTGTTTTAAGATTGCGATAATAATTTTCATGAGTTCCAATCATAATAAGCTCAAGAACTTCATTATAAAACCGATAAGATAGTAAATACTGAGTATTTTCTATTTTAAATTTATGAACATAAATATCTCGAAGTTCGCCCTTTTTTTTATCTCCAATTTGGGGATTATCAATAATTATGTGGATTTGATTATCCAATAATTCCTTATTTTGTTTATTGAATCGCTTTATTTTATTTTTAAATGAGCGTGATTGTAAAATTTTCATAAGCTATTATCCAAATTTATATTCAGAAGATAAACCTTGTTCCAATTCCTCTAATCCAATTATAATTTCTTTGATTAAACTATATGATAAATCGGGATTTTCTTCTGAAATTTTGCCTATTCTTGCCCAATGCTCAATTTGACCTGTAACAGACCTGTTATCAATTTTACTGAAAATTCTGGCTTCGTTTAATAAAAAATCTGAAACTCTAACTGCTATTGACATGATTATTATTTAATAATATACATAAATTTTATTGTTGCAAATATAATACATAATGTATCAATATGCAACATATTTAATAAAAAAAAGTCGTCCTACCAAGCTGACGACTTTTAAAATCAAATTATTCTATAATTACTAATTATTATCTCATCAATATCATTTTCTTTGTTTCCGTAATATTTCCTGAAGTAAATTTCAGGAAGTAGATACCTTCCGGTAATGTGCTTTCAGCTATCCAAGTAGTTTTATGTATTCCGGCTGATTTAATTTCATCAAGCAAAGTACATACTTTTTGTCCGTTTATATTATAAATCTCAATATTTACTTTTGAAGATTTAGGTATAATAAAAGTAATATTAGTGCTTGATGAGAAGGGGTTAGGGTAATTGCTGAATTCTGAAGGCAGATTGAAATTATCTTCAATAAAAACATACTCATCAATAGGAGGGAAAACAATATAATCGACCCATGCACAATCACTACCCGAACTTACAATATAGTTTTTACTGTATGACCATTTAAACTTATGCATTCCGGCAGTAACAGGATAAACTTCTCTACTCCATGCAACTTCACCATCCCATCGTCCCATTTCAGTATTATCAATATAAAATGCGAGATAATCATAATCATCATTCAACATATCATCTTCGCATGATACTTTTTTGAAGAAAGATATTGAATCATCTAACATAACATTTACAGTAGTAAAAAGTTGAGATTTCTGTTCATCATCAATATCACCCGACTGTGCGCAATTTTCACCTTCATAAGGATTTTCGGTGCAAATAAACCAATCGGCATCACCAATAAAAGTCCATCCGAAATTCTCAAATGTTCCTGTTTCAAAATCTTCGACTAGAAGTCCTACAAGGGTTGTGAATTGTTTTTCTGCCAAATAAAATCCTGATTCAACAGTAAAATCAAATGTTATCGGAGTGCCAAGCGGAACAATTGGATTTACAGTTACATTAAAAACAGCATTTTTAATTGTACCAAAAAGAAGAGTATCAATATCAAAAGTACTGATGTTGATAGTAATATCAGTACTTGTAGAAGTCAAATTTGCAATGGTTCCGAATGCGTTACTATGACCACTATTAGAAGCGGAAATAATAATATCGGCAGTTTCGCCCTCGTCTAATCTTCCGTCTCCATTGCCGCTCTGGCTGTCGTCAATAACCATAGTTCCAACACTAAGCACAGGCGCATTTAAAACTGTGGTAAATTGTGAATTCCATGTTTCTTTTGAATCATCTTGAATTATCATATTATAAGTAACAATATACTGATCAGGGATAGAATCATCAACAGTAACAGCAAAAGCATCTTCCTGTAATGATGTTTCTCCTGTGGCAATATCTCCCCATTCCTGAGTGTCATCAGTAATAGTAACATAATCATCGTCTGTAGAAATAGTAGCTGAAACATTAACAGCATCTTCGGTTCCTACATTTTCGAGAACAACATCAAAAGTAATATCCTCGTCGTAATCAACAATACCATTATTATTTCCAAGAGAGTCGTTAACTACATGAGATTCGTAAATTACATAAGGACCGTTAGCCGTAAGGATTTCAATATTACCAATGTGAGGAACATAATTAAAGGCGGTGATAGTAATTGTGATACTTCCAATATTAGTGAGAGGGTCGAATTGTAGAGTTGCTGAGCCGCCTTCAACAAAAGCAGTAGAAATAATTTCTCCGTCAAGGGTGAGGGCAACTAATCCGCCTTCGGCATTGCAAGTAACTATAATTTCGCTGCATCCAATAATAACAGAAGAATTATAAGTCGCAGTCATTTCTGCCGGCATTGCTGTTCTTACCATTAGTGACGGATCGCCAAAACAAGTCCATGTGTCGGTTACCAAATATCCACTTGTTCCGTAATTATCATTCATGTGCATACATCCATTCATTGATAAACCGCCAAAGGTTCTCTTAATATTGTTCTGGTAGCTTTCCACCAATAAGGAATCCATTTCATCCTGTGCATCCATTGGAGGATACCAGTCTTGATTATTAGTTGACATTAAAGTAGCAATTGCACCTATCGGTTCATCGTTATTTTCTGCTCTCATCCATGCTTCGGCAAAACATGTCTGATTAACAAAATTACCATTTAAACAGGCTACTGACCAGATAAATGGCAACATGCCGTTATTAGTAAGATTATTTATCTGATAAGATGAAAATCCTGATGATCCCCATCCTGACGAACTTCCGTGACCTGCATAGTTAATAATACTTGCACCTTCGTTTACTTTTTCGGCAACCATTGCAGGTGTTGGATTTCCGGGTTCATCTTCGCCACCTTGTGATCCGTCATAGAGTTCGGAACATGATGTGTAAGTGAATCCCAATAAGTCGTTACGGATATTTCTCATATGTTCGTAATCGTACTCACCTTCATCACCCGGACCCTGATCCGATGCAATTCCAATACCTTTTGAAAACCAATCTTCATCACGATAAGGATCCTGTTCGTAAGTTATTGTTCTTGAAACTTGTGTTTCGACATGAGCGATAGTCTCGGCAGAAAAACGCCCAATAAAAAGGTCGGGATAGTGGTCGTTTCCGGCAACATAAGAATAGTTGTTATCGGAATCTCCGTTTGAGTATGATGTGGGTACTTGTGCAGCATCACCAACCAAAAGCACAAATGTTAATCCGTTATCATCATAATAATCCTGAATATAATTTTTTATAGCAGAAGAGTTACCAATAGTAGCAACATCAACAATCTCAACAGGAATTCCGGTTTGTATTTTCCAATCAATAAACGGCTGCATAGCATCAATAAAATCTTCGTAAGCAATAATCAGCATATTTCCATGCTCGTCAACAGGATCGTATTTGCTGCTGCTTGTATTCATAAAATGCCTTGAATATATTTTATCGAATTCAGTATTTACTGAAGTGAGTTCGCTTTTGCGGATAAGCGGGTTGATACCATTATCATTTACTTTTTCAATTTTTACGGTAATATTGTAATAAACTCTTAAAATTTTTGAAACGGGATTGTACTGAAAAGGACTTATAACAACAGTTTGTCCGCGATAATCTCTGATAATATAAGGCTCTCGTAAACTTGTAATATCTTTAGGAAAAAATCTGTCTTCATTATATTGTTTACCGTAAAGATATGGAACTGTTTCAGGGTCGATATCACGCGTAAAATTTCCTTTTGAAGGAGCTATTTCAATATCAGTAAATTCTTCAAAAGAAGATGATACAAGCTTTACTTCCATTTTTGCCAGATCAGGAATAATGACTGATGATGTCATTTTTGGAAGATCAGGTGCTCCTTGTTGAAGCAATGGAGTTGTTTTTTCGATACTGATAGTATAAGCAATTCCTCGCGGGGTTTGAACTTCATTCATCATAAATCCGTCAAAATTGAATTCAATAATTGAATTGTCAATATTTGAAGAAATAAGTTCTGCTTGAGCAGTAACAGGATTTGATGAATTGATATTTACCCAGTTCTGACCAAATACGCCAAAACAAAATACAATAATCAGACTTGTTAATATTGCTTTTTTCATGTGTTTATATTTTTGAAGTTAATTTATTTTCT
>JAIORY010000171.1 GCA_021107915.1 Bacteroidales bacterium
CGTTTTCTTAGAGCCACTAAATAGTGTTTTATAATTATGAATAATAATTTTGTTTCCTTTCTTAGCAATGAAGTAAAAGTTGGTGATGTTATTATTGGCGGCAATAATCCGATAAGGATACAATCCATGACCAATACTGATACAATGGATACGTTTGCTACTGTGGAGCAGTCAATACGGATGATTGATGCAGGATGCGAACTTGTGAGGATTACAGCTCAAAATGTTAAAGCTGCTGAAAATCTACAGAATATTAAAGATGAATTAAGAAAACGAGGATACACAACTCCTTTAATTGCTGACATTCATTTTAACCCAAAAGCTGCCGAAACTGCTGCCCGCATTGTCGAGAAAGTAAGAATTAATCCGGGGAATTATGTTGATAAAAAATCAAATAAAAATTATACGGAAAACGAATACCGGCAAGAATTAGAAAAAATCAAAGAAAGATTATTACCACTTCTCAAAATCTGTAAAGAAAACGGAACTGCAATAAGAATTGGTGTAAATCATGGGTCCTTGTCGGATAGAATTTTAAACAGATATGGAAATACACCGGAAGGAATGGTGGAATCTGCAATGGAATTTGCCAATATTTGTAAATCATTTGATTTTGAAAATCTGATATTATCATTAAAATCGAGCAATACCAGGGCGATGATTGATGCCAATCGTTTGATGGTTGAACGCATGATTGCCGAAGGTTTGAATTATCCATTACATCTCGGAGTTACCGAAGCCGGAGGTGGAGAAGATGGTCGTATAAAATCTACTGTAGGAATTGGAACTTTGTTAAAAGAAGGAATCGGAAATACAATTAGAGTTTCCTTAACCGAAGCACCTGAATATGAAATTCCAATTGCGAGAAAAATTATTGAGTTCAGCAAAACAGCTTCACAAGCTGAATTTTTTCTAATTAAAAATTATAAAGATTACAAGCATCCATTAGTAATATCTGAATCTCGAAATACAAAAGCTGATTTATTTATAAATAATGATAGACTGATAGATAAATCAGGAAATCAATATCCGCTTCAGAAATTTGATAACAAGCAAATAAAAAATTCTGGGGATTTAATTATTATTAAAAACTCATATCAAAATCTAAATAAAGAAGATTTTATAATAAAATCCTCACTTGATTACTCCGGTTTTTTGCTTGATGGGGTGTGTCAAGGAATATGGTTAGATACCAATGGCTTTATTTCGGATGAAGATACTGTGCAAACCGCTTTTGATATTTTGCAGGCGACAGGAGTCAGGATCAGCAAAACAGAATTTATTGCATGTCCTTCTTGCGGAAGAACACTTTTTAATATTCAGGAAGCTCTGGAAAAAGTCAGCAGTAAAACCAAACATTTAAAAGGTTTGAAAATTGCTGTGATGGGTTGCATAGTTAACGGACCCGGTGAAATGGCAGATGCTGATTATGGTTACATTGGAGCAGGAAAAGGGAAAGTAAATCTTTATAAAAAACAAGAAGTAATAAGAAAAAACATAGAAGAAGAAAAAGCTGTTGAGGCTTTAATTAATCTGATAAAAGAAAATGGGGATTGGGTTGATGAGTTAAATTGACCCAATAATATATTACCCTTGAAAATCAGTTGAAGTTTTTGTATCTTCGCTAAAAATATGAAATTATGCAAACTATTCATCTAAGAGTTAATGATAAAATCTTTAAAAACCTGATGTGGTTTCTTGGACGTTTCAATAAAGAAGAAATTCAGTTAATAATGGGAAATAATGAATTTCTTTCTATTCAGGAATATTTAATTAAAGAACTTGAAAAAATCGAAACAGGAACTTCAGAGTTTATAAGCATTGACCAACTGGAAAATGAATTAGAAAACACAATCCAGAAATATGAAGGTTAAAATATCAAATTCATTCAAAGAGAAGTTGAATGATCAAGTTGAGTTTATTGCCAAAGACAAACCTTCTGCAGCTCGAAAATTCAAATCAGAGATAATTCAAAAAATCAGGGAAATCCCTCAAATGCCTTTCATCAACAGAAAATCAATATTTTTTAATAGAGATGACATTCGCGATTTAATTTATAAAGGATATATTATTATATACAAAATCAATGAAAGGGAAAAAATTATTGAAGTATTTGGTTTTACAAAATACGAAGAGTATCCATTTAAATAGGAACTACTTGTAGCATATTTTCTACGTACTTTCTGCTTTTTATTATTAAAAATTTTTTTTAACAATAAGCTTAACACTTTTCGGGATAACTTCAAAATATAGAGGAGAATGACCCAGCGATTCACCATCGGTTTCGAGCAAACTTAAATGTTTAGGTTGAGAAGTTACTGTAATTTCTTTTCCGGTAAAAGTTTCTACTTCCGGCATTTTTATAAATGATCCATCATACATGTTCGATAAATTTTTTATCACTCTGAATTTTGTAGTTTTTTTAATGAGTGTGATATCATAAATTCCATCATCAGGTATTGCGTTTGGAAGTTGCATTATTCCTCCCCCATTATATTTACAAATACCAACACTTAAGCTAAATACAGCACCATTAAAAATAAGTTTATCATCAATAGTAATTTTTAAATTCAGGTTTTTGTATTGAAACAAGCCGGTAACAAGATTAAATAAATAGGCAAAAGGACCGCCTTTCTTTTTTTCTTTCATGGCATTGGTTTTTATTGCCACGAGTGCATCATAACCCATGCCTGCAATATTTACAAAGTATCTTTTTTTGCTTTCTCCGTTTTCATCATAAGTAACAAGTCCGGCATCCTGTACAAAAGTTTTTCCTTTTTTAATTATTTCGATAGCTTTTTTATAATCAGGTGAAATTTTGTAAGTCCTTGCCCAGTCATTTCCTGTTCCAACCGAAATCATTCCTATTGTAATTTCTGTTGTAGGGTATTTTTCCTGAAGAAAAATTCCATTTACTACCTCATTCATGGTGCCGTCACCGCCAATAGCTATAATATTTTTATATCCTTTTTCGATGTACGTTTTAGATAATTCTATCGCATGGTATTTACGTTTTGTAAAAACGCGTTCATAATTAATTCCGGCATTATAAAGAAGTTTAGCTATTTCATCCCAGTCTTTCTCAATTTTTCTTCTCCCTGCATTGGGATTAACTATTACTAACCAATCATTACTGATATTAGATTTTACAGCTTCCATTTAACATAAAATTAATGAAACAAAAACAGCTAATTTAAACAAAAATCTATAACTCAAAATTTGTAATTAATCTTAAAAAAGACCTATAAGCATTATCCGGTTGAAAATCAGATTCTACAATACGTCTTCCTTTCTCTCCAAACTTTTTTGCTTTGTCAGGTTGTTTTTGTAATGATATTATACGTTCTGATAATTGTAAAATATTTCCCGGCTCAATAAGATATCCGTTTTCATTGTCATGAATTAACTCGGGGTTGCTGCTAATATCAAAACCAATAACAGGTTTTTTTGCTGCCATAGCTTCAGCCAAAACATAACCAAATCCTTCCCAATGCGATGTAAGTACAAAAACATCAATGCTTTTCATAAACTGCTTAATATTGTTCACAAATCCTTTCCAGATAATTTTGTCTTCTACATTTTTAGTTTTTGCATAATCTTGCAATTGCTGTTTTCGTTTTCCATCACCACCAATAACAATTTTAAAAGGTATATTTTTCTCTTTTAAGATAACCGCCAAATCAATAAAATACTCCTGAGCTTTTTGTTTTACCAATCGTCCAACATTGCCAATAATAATTTCATTCTCACCGCCAAATCGTTCAGGTTTTACAGCTATTTTGTCAAACTCTTTAACATCAAACCCATTATAAATAATATGAATTTTTTTCTTGGTTATTAAGTTAGGATTATTTTCCAGAATTTTTTCTGCAGTAGCTTTAGAATTAGCTATCACAAAATGAATTATTTTCCTATAATAAAAGCGATTTACAAAAGTATTTCTAACAGCAATAGCACTACCACGACGATAGATAATGTGTTTTACACCAACTATTTTTGCTGCCAATCCGGCTGCTTTCAAATCGGCAGGTAGATTTAATATTAATGTTTCAACACTGTTTTTCTTAAACAGTTTTACTAATTGAAATATCCTGACCGGATTAATAAAACTAAAATTATTTAATTTAACGCTAATGCAATTTATCCCTTTAGCTTTTACTCTTTTGAAAAGTGCGCTATTATGTTGTGTTATAACCAACACATCATAATTGTTTGAGTGTAGTTTAGAGGCCATCTCAAAATGCCATTTTTCTCCTCCACCCCACTCTCTCGTAGTATTTAAAAAACAAATTTTATTTCTTTGCATCCCGTATATATTGTCGGAGTTTCACATATTTAAGAAATGTAGAATGAGCTGAATTAACAGAAATAACAAAACCATTCCATCCATCAAGAAATCCAGATTTTATAAAATAGTGCTTAAAAAACTTTGCAAGTGTACTTGAAAACATTTTAACAAATGAAAATTTTACTCCTTTTTTAAATAGTTCTTTTGCCTTAATCGTAGAGAATTTATTAATCTGATCTATATGCTCCTCAACAGAGTAAAATGAGTAATGCAGCAAATTACCTTTGATGTGAGTAGGTTTTGTTTTTACATTTTGAATAAATTTATCATGAGGATTAACACCTCCCCATTTTCCTGAATTACTTTTAAACAAACGAAGTTTTTTATCAGGATACCATCCGCTGTGTTTTATCCATTTCCCGCAATAATTTGTAAGGCGGTTCATGGTATATCCGTCATATTTAAAATTCTTTTTTTCTTCTGAAATTGAATTTTTCAGCTCTCCGGATAAAGCTTCATCTGCATCAAGTGAAAGAATATATTCGAACTTTGCATATTGAAGTGCATAATTTTTTTGTTCGATATACCCTAAGAATTTTTGTTTTATAAATCGAACATCATATTTTTTACATATTTCTTCTGTTCCGTCAGTCGAAAAAGAATCCACTACAACAATTTCATCAGCAACATCCTTCACTGAATCCAAACACCTTTTGATGTTTTTTTCTTCATTAAATGTGATTATTAAAACTGATAATTTTTCCATGATTAAACTTTCAGAATTTCCAAAAGTAAGGAAAATATGAGAAAAAATATATTTTTTACTTATTTCGTAATTTTTTTAAGTTAGATATTCTACTATAAGTTTCAAATTGTCAATAGCTTTCTTTGATTAAATAGTGTCTGTCCATAAAGCCCAGCAAATTTTGAAATAAAGCACCAAATAATAAAAAATCAAATAACAAATGACCGAAGGAAATCCGTATGGACAAATTCCAAACATCAATGATCAAATTTTCAAAATAGCTTGAAACTGTTTTGGTCATTGAATTTTTGTTTATTGGAATTTATTTGAAATTTGGTGTTTGGTGTTTGTCATTTGTCATTTTTACTATTTATTTAGAGTTTCAAACTTTAAAGACAGACACTAAATAAACTTAGAAATATTTCCCATAAAAAAAAAGACTACCCTTTTGAGGTAGCCTTTTCATTTTTTTCAAAATATTAATTCAATAAAACTTTTGTTTTAAAAAAACAAAAACAATTTATTTCTTTTTCCAAACCCATTCCAGAGCTGCTGCTCTTTGAGCGCATCCATCGGTTTTTGCAATAATGGCTAACTTATTAGCCTCAACAGTTAAGTAATACTCACCAACCGAATTGCAATCAAGATCGTTTGTTATACTCATTAGATTCCCGGAAATGGTAAATTCAGCATGTGAGTTATTGTGACCTTCAACTGTATCGAGCAAAATCCAATCATAAGAATTGTTAGAATTGAATTTTAATTCAACATTATATTGTTGATCTAAATCGTCAAATTGCAAAACAGTCCATGATCCGTAAAAGTCAGGAGTTTCAATTTCACAATCTTTATTACATGAATTAAAAACTAAAACTAATGAAATAATTACAAAAAATGGAATTATAAAACGTTTCATAATCTTGTTATTTAATAACATTAAGTTTTTTACCAACCTTAGTAAAAGCAGCAATACATTTATCAAGATGTTCTCTTTCGTGTCCTGCTGAAAGCTGTACTCTAATTCTGGCTTGATCTTTTGGAACAACAGGATAGTAGAATCCAATTACATAAATTCCTTCTTTAAGAAGTTCGGAAGCCATTTCCTGTGAAAGTTTAGCATCATAAAGCATTACAGCACAAATAGCAGATTTTGTAGGTTTAATATCAAAACCGGCAGCTTTCATTTTTTCTACAAAATAGTCGGTATTGGTATGTAATTTATCTTGTAATTCTGATGTCTCAGCCATCATGTCAAACATTTCGATACCTGCATTTGCAACCATCGGAGGGATTGAGTTTGAGAATAAATATGGACGAGAGCGTTGACGTAAAATTTCTATGATCTCTTTTTTACCGGTTGTGAAACCACCGATAGCACCACCAAATGCTTTTCCGAGAGTTCCTGTAATAATATCAATTTCGCCGCGAACATTAAAAAGTTCAGTAACACCACGTCCGGTTTCTCCAACAACACCTGCTGAATGACATTCGTCAATCATAACCATAGCATCGTATTTTTTTGCTAATTCGTTGATCTTGTCCATTGGAGCAACGTTTCCGTCCATTGAGAAAACTCCGTCAGTAACAATAATTCTGAAACGCTGTGCCTGAGCTTCTTTAAGTTTTGCTTCAAGATCAGCCATATCAGCATTAGCGTAACGATATCTTTGTGCTTTGCATAAACGAACACCATCAATGATTGATGCGTGGTTTAATGAATCGGAAATGATTGCATCTTCCGCAGTAAGAAGAGGTTCAAAAACTCCGCCGTTAGCGTCGAAACAAGCAGCATAAAGAATTGTATCTTCAGTTCCAAAAAATTCTGCAATTTTTGCTTCAAGGGTTTTGTGTAAATCCTGAGTTCCACAGATAAAACGTACAGATGACATTCCGTAACCATGAGAATCCAGACCTTTTTTTGCAGCTTCAACAAGTCTTGGATGATTGGATAATCCAAGGTAATTGTTTGCACAGAAATTTAAAACTTTATCTCCTGTACTAACAGCAATATCAGCTTTTTGAGGTGTTGTAATAATACGTTCGTTTTTGTATAAGCCGGCTTCTTTAATATCGGCAATTTCTTTTTGTAAGTGTTCTTTAATTTTACCGTACATAATTTATTGATTTTGAGTGATTGTTTTTTTTGTTTTTAGAGCGGCAAAGATAAAATAAATTGCGTATTAATCGTTAATTATTTAGCAATAATTGTTTGCATTTAACTTTAAATCCGCAAGCGGATTCTCTCTGACACTAATTTTATATCACTAAAATAAGTGAAAGAGTTTTTATTTAATCCTCTCATTTAATTGCACTAATAAAAATCCTTACGGATTTATGGTTTAATTATTTGTTATAATTTTTAAAAAAAGTTTACTTTTGCCGCAAAGATTGTTAAAAAATTAACAAAAATTAAATATTATAATATCATGAAAAAAATACTTATTATAGGTGCTGTCGGACAAATCGGTTCCGAATTAACACTTGCGTTAAGAGATATTTATGGCAATGAAAATGTTATTGCTTCAACAAGAAAAACTCCTCCTTCCGACAAAGTAAGAGAGTCTGGTCCTTTTGAGTTTTTTGATACAACAAACAAAGATGATTTACTAAAAGTTTGTAAAAAGTATGAAATTGATGCTATTGTAAACATGGCTGCAATATTATCTGCTGTTGGAGAAAAATACCCAATGTTAGCATGGGATGTTAATATGAATGGGCTGATTAATGTTTTGGAAGTTGCGGTTGAAATGAAAATGAAACAAGTTTTAATTCCAAGTTCAATTGCTGTTTTTGGACCCGGAACTCCTCTTGATTGCGCTCCACAAGAAACTGTACTTAAGCCAACAACGATGTATGGCGTTACTAAGGTAGCAGGCGAATTATTATGCGATTATTATGTTCAGAGATTTGGACTTGATGTTCGTGGTTTAAGATATCCCGGAATTATTAGCAATGAAACTTTACCCGGTGGTGGAACAACAGATTATGCAGTAGCAATTTATTATGATGCTGTTAAATATGGGAAATATAATTGTTTTGTAAAAGAAGATACAAAATTACCAATGATGTATATGCCTGATTGTTTAAAAGGAACTATTGATTTAATGCAAGCAGATTTTTCACAACTAAAACATCATAGTGATTTTAATCTTGGAGCAATGAGTTTTACAGTTGGCGAAATGGCAGAATCAATTAAAAAATATATTCCTGATTTTGAAATTACTTATGAACCGGATTTCAGACAAGCAATTGCCGATTCGTGGCCGGATGCAGTTGATGATAGCGCAGCAAGAGAAGAATGGGGATGGAAACCAAGCTATGACCTTGATACAATGACAAAAGATATGCTTGAAGTTATTGGCGAAAAACATAAAAACGGATTGATTTAAAGAAGTACTTAAAGTGAACTAAAGTTTAAAGTGACTAAA
>JAIORY010000005.1 GCA_021107915.1 Bacteroidales bacterium
TTGCGGATTTAAGGTAATTTAGTGACTGAGTAGTTACAAAATTTTTAATCATACATTTGTTTTTTTTGAGCAAGCTATGTAAATTTTTTTTTGTAATTTTGATAAGGACTTTTTAAAAAAATTCAATATTTTAATCACTAACAAAAATTTAATATGTTACCCTTGAGGAAGGAATTGTTTTGGGATACAAACTTTAATAATCTTTTTGCTGATACGCATAAACGACTTATTATTGAAAGGGTTTTAACGCTTGGTAACCTCGATGAATTTATTTATATTCTGAATACTTATGATACTCAAACATTGGTAGGTGTTATTCGTCAACTTGGTTATATTGATCCTAAAACCCTGAGTTTTGTTGTTAGTTTTTTTAATATCAAAAAAAAGGAACTCAAATGTTACACACGGAAACAGTCAATAGAGCAACATTGGAATTGATTAAACAACTACAATCTGATCCGGTATTAGAAAATTTTATTCTTGTTGGAGGAACTGCTTTATCTCTTCAATTTGGACATAGAATTTCTGTTGATATTGATTTTTTTACAACTCAGGAATTTGATGTTCAGCAAATGCTTGAGTATCTGGAACAAAATTATGGATTTCAAGAACAATATAGTTATACAAATACCTTGAAGGGAATCATAAACGGGGTGTTTGTGGATTTGCTCCGGCATGACTACAAAAATATAGCTGAGCCATTAAATATCAATGGAATTAAAATAGCTTCTATTAAGGATATTGCTGCAATGAAAGTGAATGCAATTACCGGAAACGGGACCCGTGTAAAGGATTTTGTTGACATATATTTTCTACTCAAAGAATACAGTTTTTCTGATATTATAGGATTTTATAAAATAAAATATAATTCCCGGAATGATTTTCATGCAATTAAAAGTCTCACTTATTTTGATGATATAATTACAGAGGCTTGGCCGGAAATGATACTTGAGAAAACACTTAAACTCAAGGATATTAAAAATGAAATAATAACCCAAAGGGATATTTTTCTTAACACTTGACGAGTGTAAAACATTATATTTTTTAGTTCTTTAAATAATTATAGTTTTTGCAATATTCCAAAAACTTTTTTCAACATTCCAAGTTTTCTTTTATACGGTGGGTATCGCAAAGGCATATCAAACCATGTAGCTTTTCTGAGTACGCTTTTTTCGTGAGTAAAACATTTGAAACTATATTTACCATGATAATTTCCAATTCCGCTATTTCCAACTCCACCAAAAGGTAAGTTAAGATTAACAAAATGTGAAAGAGTTTCATTTACACAAAAACCACCTGAAGAGGTATTTTCGATAAGTTGTTTCACCTGCATTTTGTTATGACTGAAAATATACATCGCCAATGGTTTGGGATGTTGGTTTATTTCGCTGATAACATCGTTAATATTCTTAAAAGTAAGCAGAGGTAATATCGGACCGAATATTTCATCTTCCATAACTTTGTCTTTTCTGCTGACGTTATTCAAAACAGTTGGCGCAATATACAGTTCGTCTTTATTGGTTTCTCCTCCAATTATTACCTTATCGGGATTAATCATTTCTGATAAACGATTAAAATTTCTCTCATTTATAATTCGTGGAAAATCCTTTGATAGTTTTGGATCATCACCATAAAGATTTTTCAGTACTTGTTTTATGTGTTCAATAAATTCATTTTGTACATTTTTATGAATATAAATATAGTCGGGAGCAATGCAAGTTTGTCCTGCATTAAGAAATTTTCCCCAGACTATTCTTTTTGCAGCAAGTTTCAGCTTTGCTGTTTCGTCAACAATACACGGACTTTTTCCACCTAACTCAAGTGTAACAGGAATCAGATTATTTGCTGCTGCCTGCATAACTATCCTGCCGACAGCAACACTTCCGGTAAAAAATATTTTATCTAATTTTTGTTTGAGCAACAGACCGGTTTCCTCCACCCCACCCTCAACAACCGAAATATATTCTTCTTTAAAGTTTCCTGAAATAATTTCATTCATCAGCTTACTTGTGTTTGGAGTTAATTCCGATGGTTTTAAAATTATTGTATTGCCTCCGCTAATAGCTCCAATCAATGGATCAACCAATAACTGAAAAGGATAATTCCATGGAGAAATTATCAGGCAAATACCATAAGGGTCAAAATAAATACTATCACTACTTGGGAAATTTGCAAGGCTTGGTCTTATACGTTTTGGCTTTGCCCACTTTTTAAGATGTTTGATTGTGTGAGTGATATCAAGTAAAACCATTCCAATTTCTGTGGCAAAACTCTCAAATTCACATTTTTTGAAATCAGCAAAAAGAGCACCGGAGATAGCTTTTTCATTTTCTTTTATCAGCTCTTTTAAGATTTTTAATTGCCGTATTCTGAAAGAAACCGGTTTTGTAACTCCCGTGTAAAAATATTCACGTTGTTTTTGGATTATTTCTTCGATGGTTATTTTTGAGTTCATTTTTTGGATGTTTTAGCTTTTTAAATATTATTGCTAATTTACTCTAATTATTTAGAACAAATCCTCCAGATTTTAAAAATCTGGAGGATTTCAAAAACATTTTTGTTTGCCTATTTTGGTTATTATACATATATTTGCTGCTTAATAATAAGTTAGTAGGCTTTTTGTAATACTAAAAGGTTAATGATTAAGGAATAAATATGATTACAAAAAAACAAATTAATACATTAGCTGATAGTATAGCTAAAAAGTTCAGTACAAATAAAATATTTTTATTTGGTTCTTATGCTTATGGAAAACCACAAACCGAGAGTGATTTAGATTTTTGTATTATTACTGATTTGGGGAATAAACGAAAAATTGAATTAATCAGAGATATTCGGAGAGAAATAAGTTTAAATTTTCAGATGCCAATAGATATTTTACTTTATGATAATAACGAATTTAATGAAAGAGCAATTCATCAAAATACATTAGAATATAAGATTTTAAAACAAGGAATTTTAATTAATGGATAATTTATTTATAGCCAATGAGTGGTTTGAAGTTGCTGAGAAGGATATATCATCTGCGAGATACCTGCAAAATATGAATCCTACCTCAATTGAAATATTTTTGCCCTTCAATCCACAAGCATGGGGCTTGCTAATTCGCCCTGGCCCAAATACCGTCAGAATAACAAAAATACGGGAAGGGGGTGCTCTTTAATAAAATCAGAATTCCGCACAATTTTGAAAAATTAGTATTAAGAATAAAATATAACATTCAGGGTTAATAGACAGACTGCTGTTACCAGCAATCCCCCTACGGAGAAAATTCCGTTGAATATTTTCGCTAACGAAAGGGAAAATATAGGTTTAAAATGAATAAAATCGAGAAACATTAATTAACTGAGAATAAAACAATTAACTTTGACGTTAGTTGGAAGCCTGAGTAAAACAACGAATATATGAAACTTAATAAAAAACACAAAATAGTTTATTATAGATTAAACAGATAAAAAAAACACATTTTAAAAACTAAAGTTATGAAAAAAAATCACATTATTAAATTTGTTGCAGTTATACTTATCGGATTTTTATTGTTTTCTTGTAAAAAGGATTCTAGTAATGAGGATTCTAGTAATGAGGAAATTTTGGACCCAATGTATCTTGATTGTTGTAGTGGTGACCAACCCTTACCTACGTATGGACATCGGGATAATTGGATGAAAGATGTTGATGACGAACTTTATTTATCAGAAATTGCTATACCCGGAAGCCATGATTCAGGGGCAGACAAACATTCAACAAAGAATATTAGCGATATTGAAAAGCCTTTTGCTATAGCCCAGGACTTTGGCTTTATAAACCAAGCGTATCTTGGAGTAAGATGGTTTGATATTCGTTTGGAATATGATGGTGGTAATTTAAACCTTCACCACGCATGGTATGACCTGAGCAAACAGTTTCATGATATATTAGATTGGTCAGTTGGATATGTAAATACTTATCCTACAGAAGTTATTATTCTAATGGTGAAACAGGAGTATTCAAGTGCAAGTGATGCAGATTTTGGGAATGCTGTTTATGAAAAAATAGAGCAGCATGGTTTACAGTATTTCTATTTACAGAATAATGTACCAACACTAGGTGATGTAAGAGGTAAAGTATTTATTGTAAGAAGATTTCATAACGTTATAAACAAGGATTTCGGTATTGAATTCAGTTGGGAAGATAATACCACAGGATTAACCTCAGACTCTTACAGAGAAACGGATGGAATCGGCCTCTGGGCACAAGATCATTACAGCATAAGTACTGTCAGTACCAGTACGAAATATGATCAATATGTAAATATGGTTGAAAAAGCGCATAACGAGCATAATCCAAATACATTTTTTTTGAATTTTGTTAGTGGTGAAAGGGTATATATCGGAGAAACGCTTTGGGAAACTGCGAATCAAATTAATCATTTAGCAAAAAATTTTCTAGATAGTAGGGGCATGTATTATCACAATTGTGGAATTATCATGATCAATTTTGCCGGAGGGGGTGATGTAAATAGTGGTGAGAGAAATTGCGCTCCTTATCTGGTTAATACAATTCTTAGTAGGAATGAAGGTGTTCCTTATGAATAGTTTTAACAACCCTGTATAAAAAACAAGACTTCTACTTTATTGAAATAATGAACTTTGTAAATTTACAGTTTAGGAAATATTTTTTCAAATGATTAAAAAAAGAATTATAAAAGGACCTAAACAACTGAAATAAATAAGGCCAGCTAGGTAACACATAAGCATATAAAAACTCCGTCTCGCCTTAGGCAAGACGGAGTTTTTATGTATTGTTGAACGACACCAAAAGTACACTTTGACAAGCTCAGTGAACTGCTTGGTCCGACTATTTCAGAAGATATATGGTCTTAATAATTACCGAGATTTTAGTAAAAGGGAAAATCGGTGTTTGAAAAATAAAAACTAAATTATTTAGAACAAATCCTCCCGTACGGGAGAATTTCAGCAAATTTGAATAAGCATCCCCTTGTATTACATTGTTATGAGGAGTTTACTTGATTCTACAAAATGCAATTTCAAATTATTAAAGTATTCCCATCAAATATTAAATTATGTATCTTTGGTAAAAAAAGGAAATGTTATGAATAATTTATTTTACATATCAAACAGAATGCACAGGGTAATGATTTGTTTTATACTTTGCATGATTTTACTTGTGTTGTCATGCGACGAAGACAATCAGGAAAATAATGAACCAGTCCAGGATCCCCGTATCTTGTGGACATATCCTATTGAGGATTCTCATTCCTGTTCCCCTGCTATAGATAATGATAATACAATTTATATTTCTTCCGGCACAGGGTTGTTGGCTATCCATCCGGATGGATCACTAAAATGGGAATGTATATTGGGGACCAATGTGGACACACCGGTTATTGGTGAAGATGGAACAATCTATGCTCAGGATTATATGTGCAATCTTTTTGCAATCGGAGCAGACGGAGTAAAAAAATGGGAATTCATAATTGAAATCCCTTTTCATATCGGATTTAAAACACCGGCTATCGGTCCAGACGGAACTATTTATGTGGTGGGGGATTCTTTGTATGCAATAAATCCGGACGGTAGCAAACAATGGGCTTACATTAATAATAATGGTAATTATAAACCTGGTATAGTTGCTACATATTCTACGCCAACTGTTGCATCGGACAGTACAATCTTTATTGCATTGCCTGGTGAATGGGGGTTTGAGCTTGTCGCACTTCATCCTGATGGTACAGTAAAGTGGATCTCCTTTGTTCAGGAATGCTCTTTTGTTTGCGGTTCCATCACCATTGACAGCGAGGGCACCCTCTACTTTCCAGGGGAGACCGGGGGAGGAGAGGAGAATTACTTCTACGCATACCATCCTGACGGTTCTCTGAAATGGATACATACTATTACTGGATCCCGCCCGATCCGTGCCTCGGCAAGCATCGGTGAAGACGGGACAATCTATATCGGAACCAAGGCATCTGATGCAAAAGAGGCGGAATTTATGGCACTTGACCCTGCTGATGGATCTGTAAATTGGACATTCACGGCCGTATGCACACATGGTGTGCCAGATGACATTTATATCTCTGCTGCTGTCGGAGCCGACGGGATCATCTATTTTGGTGCAGAGAATTCCTTTTTTTATGCGTTAGATTCAGAAGGTACTGTAGTGTGGACAGTTGATTTTGAGCCGGTAAATGGGGGACAACCCGGATCTTCTTCTCCGGCTATAGGACAGGATGGAACCATCTATGTTACTGTCTTTGGTGAAGGAGCACTCCTTTTCGCTCTGCAATCCACAAGCATGGGGCTTGCCAATTCGCCCTGGCCCAAATACCGTCAGAATAACAAAAATACAGGAAGGGGTATTTTTTAATAAAATCAAAATTTCGTAAGCGATCTTATATTGCAGTAGAAACTCCTATATCAAACCGGATTAAGAGCTTTTAACTTAATCCTTATAATTCTTTTTCCGCCACAAGTTTTTTTAAACCGTTATGTGGTGTTTATGAAAGTTGTATCTAATATTTGGAACAAATCCGGAAGATTTTAATAAACTTTTATAAGAATTCTTCAAGAACCTTTGAAGTTCAAAGAGGATTTCCCGCATTATCTCAGTTTCACTACATTATCATATTTTGATTCGATTTTTGTAATTCAATCAAATATGTTTTATATCTTTGGAAGCAGTTTTAATCTGACAAGGTAACTATGAGAAATAAGTACATATCAAAGCAATCTAATGAAATTCTGACATTCTTTAATGAACAGGACAGGCATTGTTTTGACTATGAACTTGCAAAAAAGGCATTACCAAAATCTAATGATAGTGCATTAAGAGAACTACTTAGTGATATGACACGCAGAGGACTTTTAATGAGAGTGAAAAGAGGATTGTATTACGTAATTCCATATGAACAAGACGCTGAAACATTTATGCCTGACTGGCATTTGTTAGCTGAACATTTGGTACAAGATGCAAAATATTACATTGGTTACTATTCTGCCTTACAAGTACACAATTTAATTACTCAACCATCATTAAAAGAACAAATTGTAGTTTCAAGACAAGTAAGACCATCAACGATTAGAGTTAAAGACGTTCCATTTCAATTTATTTACCATAATGAAAAGCATTTTTTTGGAACAAAGAAAATTTGGATAGATAATTTTAATAAAGTTATTTGCTCAGACCTTGAAAAAACAATAGTTGATTGTTTGTTTAAACCCGATTATGCTGGTGGAATTGTTGAAATAGCAAGAGCCATTTATATTTCCCGTGAAAAAATAAAATTTAATGTATTGTTAGAATATGCTATCAAATTTAATTCACAAGCAGTTGTAAAACGACTGGGATTTATCTTAGAATTATTAAAAATTGAAACAAACATAATTGAAGATTTACAAAAGTTGAAAACAAACTCGGTTGTACTTTTAGATACAGAACTTCCGAAATCAGGAAAAATAAAAACCAGATGGAGCATTCAACAAAATATGGAAATTGAAACTATTAAAACAGCTATTTTTACGTGATAAAACCGGGAGAAATACAAAAGAAAGCAAGAAAAGAAGGTGTTCGAGACCAGCAAATAGAAAAGGATTATATTCTTTCCTGGATTTTGCAGGGCGTTGCTACGCATAATGAATTATCGAATGCAATTGTTTTTAAAGGCGGAACAGTATTGAAAAAAGTATTTTTTGCGGATTATAGATTTTCGGAAGACCTTGATTTTACATTGTTAGATGATAATATTTCTAATCAACAAATCTTCGATTATTTCAATGAAGTATTTGAATATGTAAGAGAAGAAGCAAATATACCATTAGAAATAATTGACGATAATGAACACGAGGACGGTGGAATAAATTTCTACATAAGTTATATTGGTCCACTTGGAGGCATGGGAACAAACAAACGTGTAAAGGTTGATATTTCAAGAAGCGAGCAACTACAATTTGAACCTATTTTGCAAGATGTTTTCCTCACATATACTGACCAAGAAGAGCATAAATTACTTTGTTACACTCTTGAAGAAATCCTTGTTGAAAAACTTCGTTCTGTTATGCAAAGAATGCAAGCACGAGATTTTTATGATATTTGGTATTTACTTGAAATTCGCGGATTAGAAATTGATTTTTATAAAAATGAGTTTATCGCAAAATGTGAAAGTAAAAAAGTAAATCCAAAAGATTTTTTTCTAAAATTAGAACAGCGATTACCACAATATAAAGCTCGTTGGCAAAAATCTA
Organism: Bacteroidales bacterium; assembly: GCA_021107915.1. GTDB lineage: Bacteria > Bacteroidota > Bacteroidia > Bacteroidales > JAIORY01 > JAIORY01. Next base: position 8,241 of record JAIORY010000005.1, read on the forward strand.
TAAATGACCAAATTTCAGATTTGCCAGAGTTTGACCAAGTGGAAAGAGAAGTAAAACGGCGTATCAAAAAATTTGATATAAATAAATGAGCTGTAAATTAACAACCACATAAACGAAACAGAATGACAAATTTGCTACAGGAAAATAAGGAAATAGAAAGCCACCGCACAAATAGCACATTTGGTTTTTTGAAATCAGCAAAAAGAGC
>JAIORY010000272.1 GCA_021107915.1 Bacteroidales bacterium
TCTTGGTAGCTCAGCATATGGATGAATAAACTGTGATCTAATCAAATTGCAAAGCCCTGGTAATGAATCAGGAAGATTTTTGTATAAATATTCATAATCTCCCGGATCGGTAAATGAACTGTATTGGCGATAAAAGTCCAGAATTGAAACGTCAACATCATTCAGCTTAATTGAACGTTTTTCCTGATTCTGTTGAACGATGCTACCTGTTTTTGTTGCATTTGGATAAAATGATTTTGTAATTTGAATTTGAGGATTATCATCATAAATTTCCTGTAACTTCGTAATATTATCAGGATCCATTGACTTCATGAATTTACTTATTCTATTTAGCGTTTCTATATGTTTTGAAGTTAATTGATTATTGTTTTGAATAGCATAATCCAATATTGGTGGATAACTATTTGTGGTATTTTCGCTTCCCAATATCGATGCCAGATCACCACAAACCATCATTGTTATCGGCAGTAATCCGGTATATTTGCCCCTCCTCCCATAGATTTGGGGATCTATTTTTTCCTTTTGCATTTTTAGCCATACATCGTTACTGAAGTCAAATTCTTCTCTACTAAAATCAATCATATCCGTACTTGGATCTACAAGCATCCAACGCTTGTTATTTTCATTCCATACTTCACAGATGACGTGGCTTGAATGAAATCCAGGCATTAAATACGGAGCAAATCCATAACGAACCCTGGCTGGAATACCTCGATATTTAAGTATTGATGCCAATAAGATTGCATTATCTCGGCAAATCAGTACTAAGCCGAACCAGACCTGATGAGTCATAGGAAAGGAGCCCCTCCAATGCCGTTTTAACGGTTGGATACTTTAATCTATCACTCAACCTTTCTTTGGGAATTTGGGCTCCATATCTATCCAGTTCATAAGGGTTTATATATTGTGTTCTAATGAGCCTACAAAGCTCCGGTAGAGAATCAGGAAGATTTTCGTATAAATATTCATACTCTCCCGGATCGGTAAATTCACTATACTGTTTATAGAAATCCAAAACAGATTCGTTATCGGTAAATTTAACTTCTTGTTGAGAGCTGCATCCTGTTACTGTCAGGATGGAAATCATAAAAATAAAAATTGTTTTTCTCATAAGTAATAGTATTAAGTTGTTTATATTATTAACTAAATTGGTAAAAAAAATTTATCTATCGGGATTAATATATTTGTTTAAATTTTTGACATAGGCTTTAAATGCCTGTACACCTTTATCTGTAATTGATATTGTAGTATTGGGATAATTATTTTTAAAAGATTTTTCTACTTGAATATACCCAGCTTCCTGCAGTTTTTTTATCTGGATACTAATATTACCGGAAGCAGCCTTGGTAATCTCCTTGATGTGATTAAAATCGGTCTCTTTTAACGTAATTAAAGTAGAGACTATTGTTAATCGCAGTTGAGAATGTAATATAGGGTCTAAATCTTTATACATGTTCTCGCTATTTATCTCTTCTAAGTAATATCCCCGGAATTATAATACCTACTACTGAAGCTGCTGTTATGATTAAAAAATGGTACTGCCAGTCAATTAAAAATGGGATAAATGCAAGTAAGTTAATTGCTATACCACCAATTATTATTGGTTTAAATTTAATTGATACACCCATCATAATAATCCAGAAGGCATATAAGATTAAAAATACCGGAATAAAGGCTACCCCAAGTTGTGGCCCGAAAAAGAGAGCCATTATCATAAAATTCGCACCAAGTAAAGTTCCCAGTACAAATAAGAGATTACCGAGAAGGTTATTTTTAGACGAATCAATATTTTTAGTTTTTTTCCAATATATAAATGTAAAAAGCCCCCCAAGTGGATATAGTAGAGCAGGAAAACCGGTTGCAATGTTTAATTCAAAGCGTATAATAAAAAACTGGCATAGTGTTACAAAAAACATTAAAAAGCCCCACGTTAAATATATGACACTGCCTTTTTTAATTCCTTTTTTAGTATCTTCTATTGTCTTTCTATTAACCTCTTCTATTGTCTTTGTAATTAATACGAGACTTTCTTCCGGTGTTAGATTTGCTTTGTCCATTTTTTCATGTTTAAAAACTAATTAAAGTGCAAAAATAAACAAGTTAATAATATAAACAAGAAAAAACTGCTTTTTTTTTGATTAATCGAATAAGAGCTCAGCTATTTCAATAAGTTTTTAGTATAGTTTCGGAATATGTGATCTTCTTGCTACTGTTGTTTCTTCGCCTTGTTGGTAACGAGTGTATAAAAACAATTGTTCTTACAACCCCTATTTAGTGGTATAAACACAATTGCGTTTATTTCTTATTTTATAACCCTTGTTTCATTATTCTTAGCAAATTTCCGTATTGAACGTGTCGTGCTTATTGCTTGATCCCATTTGATATAAAGCGAATTTGTGTTACAATTTTCAATGCATTTATAACATCTTTTACATTCTATCATAAATTTGTCTTGAGGCTTTGTCAACTGATGCAACCCAAAATTGTCCTTCCCCTTTTGCTATATCAGTGTCAACAAAGCCCGGCAATTGAACTGATTGCAACTAAATGTCCAGATGTCTGCTTACAACAGAAAACCTATTTATTGTATTATAATTTTTTTTGTTAGTATTTGAGTTTCATTTATTAATTTAATCAAATATATGCCAGAACAATATGATGAACAGTCAATTTTAAATTCACTTGGCCCGGTAGAAGGCTTAAGTTTACGCTCAAGCATTGATTGGCCAATAGCATTGATCATAATAACAGTTGTATTATCATTGATTGCCGGATCAATTTTGATATTTATTATATTATTTACCGGATTTGGAAATAAACTAATTGTATAATTCTCATTGGTTGTTTCCTGAATATCTACTCCAAAAGCGGTATATTCAATTTCCCAACCATTAAAATTATTACTGCTATTTGTATTAAACGCAATAAACATTTTTCCACTTTCTGCAGTAATGTCCGGTGGGATTTCACTACCTGAAAAGCTGCCGATCAAATCACCATCGTCATAGATTTTAAGAAAATCATAGTTTTCTTCTGTTTCAAAATACGTAAAATGAGCTGTTATTGATGATGCCAAATATGGTTCAATGCTCCACATGCAAATGGAATTCGAATTATAGTTAAAATTTCCGCTCCCGTCTGAGATGGTGCCAAACTCGTCATTCAACACTACCATTCCACTGCAGTATTCGGCCATGTTGCTTTGGTAACTGGCCATCCACCCCGTATCGGTAATTGTGCTGTTCGAACAAAATGTTACAAACATCTTGTTCCCCGTGGAAGTATATGTGCCGCTTGCGTCGTTGCCCGACAAAACTGCAATTACCGAACTATTAACGCTGTTCCCATCATAAATCGTAAGGGTGTCGTTTGTAATTTCAGTATCAAATTTATCAAAATTCAAGCTTATTGATGTAACTGAATCTTCTGTTGTTTGTGTGTCAATCAGCCAACTGCATGAAGAATTGTCTTCATAATTATATGGTCCGCTTCCATCAGTAAATGTACCATCGAAAGTCGATAAATGTGTAGTTCCTGTACAAAAATCCGGATATGAGGCATCTGCCGGGAAAATGTCCATGATCATCTGATGCTGTGTACTAAATGTATATCCCCCGAAAGAAAGATCATCCAAATAATAATACCCGTCATATGACCCTCCCCAGCCAAAATTCATATGGAAGTAATTATCATCTTCATAGCCATCGCAAACCCATGTATGGCCTCCACCTGCACTAAGGTCAACAGCACAGTATATTACTGGCATCAGTAAATCAAGGTCATCCCTTATCATACTTTCCCATTCATCTTGTGTATAGCCTGTTTTAAACACTAATTGAGCGTCTTCAGAATAGGCAAAATGGTTTTCAAGTCCGTCAACAACAGTTGACAAAAAATATACACCAGATATAGTTGGCCCATATACAGTATTAATGGCAACGCCGGCATGGAAGCTCAATTCGGCTACTTCTTCATAATTATTAGCGTTACTTACGTTTGTCATTGCATTATAATCATAGTAGGCGTTTTCAAAGTCAGCACTGATTGTATCATAGGGATATTGATAATAACTGTTACTTCCTGTCCCTTGTTCAGGATATCTGTAATAGTACATTAGCTGCGCCATAGCTGTGGCCGGGCAACCGGTCAGCACATGACCACCGGGCCCGTTTTCATCTTCCGGACAGTATTCATTATACGGGACATTCTGATCCCATGAGGATGTTAATAAAGGCACGACACTCGTTTCAGGCAGTTTTGGCATTGAGTTGCTCATCAGGTTTATCCATGTTTCCTCTGTTTTGGTGCCGGCCTTTTGGCATGACTTTACGGCATGGATTATTTGTTCGCTATAGCCATTCAGCAAAACCTGAACATTATCAGGGATATTTGTTTTTGAAAAAGCATTTTTGGTAGAATACGCCAGTACAGGATAAACATTGCTTTGTGCGCTGATAATAACGAATCCATTTGCTTTTATGTTTACAATATAATACAAATTAATTTTATCGGTTTTTACCAGGGAAATATCCGCTTTGGAAATTATTGATGGTTTGATGCTGTTTTCTGCAATTACATGGTAATTGTAGAAATTTATTGCTGCTGTTTCCGCCTCATTGGCAGATATATTTTGGCTTTTTAAAGTCATGTTGCCAAAAGAAAAAATGCTGATCAATACTAATAATAATGTAAATTTCATGTGTGTATGTTTAAATGTTAATATTTGTTTTTCAATTTTCAAGTGATGCAGAAACCCCCATGCTACCTTTGATTGCTTCATTTTTTTCATCTTCCGAAGCATCGATGCCATATGGGAATGTTTCTGCCAGTTCATAGTAATTAATTATATATTCTTCAGGAATAGTGCCGTATCCGTCCTGTCCCCATTTTGTTCCCCAACTGTTTTGAAAAATAAAGGTCTTGTTTTCTGAATTATATCCCACCAATAAAATTACATGACCGCCTTTACGAATGTCTTTTTCGGTAGGAAGTCGAAAATTACCTTTATCATCAATAGCATCAAAATACCAAAAAATATTCATCGCAACAGGTTTTTTCTCTTGCAGGATATATTGACCAATATCTTCCCTGTCGATAAACACAGTCTGTGCTGTGAATCCTGATTTTTTACTGTTTTCAAGGGGCACACCGGTAAAACACTCCATTGTGTAATTTCCATTAATTGTTTTACAACGTTCGTCTTTGTCGGTCAGCCAGTTCGTGTTTTCGTATTTCCAGTTTTTTTCGTCCATAGAGCCGTATTTGTATGCTTCAACAGCGAGATAACCTGCCAAACCATCAACAGAAGTGTATGTTTCTTTCAAAAAATCATTAGTTAAAGCATAGGTTTTTGCTGCCCAGTAATTATACGATTCCGACAAGTCTATAATTTTTTCATGTTTGTCCCAAATAAGATATTCAATCAATGCAGTTGCCGCAAATACGCTGCATGTATTTCTTCTGCCCTGATGTTTTACTTTCAGGGAGTCAATTCTTAAATCAACTTTACCGATGATTTTTTGGGATGTATGATAATATCCGGATAATGATTCTTTTAATTCTCCATATTCTTCTTCAAAAATCAAATAGTTTTTTTTCGTTTTTTTAAGCAGGGAATCCCAATCGGCATCCTTGAAATGAGTTTTATATTTCTGTTGTTTAACCAGGAAATCATAATTTGCATATCCGTTATCGACAGATTGCGATAAAAATTGCATGAATTTCCCTATACTGTCAAGTTTCAAATTAATTTCGGCAGCATAATACAGTTCCGTACTTTTTGCTTTTCTTGTTCCGAATGCTTTATCAAAAAGTCCGGCGGCTTTTTTGTAATCATTATCAATATATGCACAAGAATACGCCTGTATAACAATCTCGTTATAAGTCTGTCCGTAGCTTGGTGATAAAATCAGGGTAGATAAAATTATCACAAATAAATTTAATTTTAGTGTTCTCATTTTAGTGGAAATTAATTTTTGCTAAATCTAATTTTTTTGAAAATTCTTTAAAATATCTTCCATCTAATAATCGGTTTCATTTATTTCTAATAAAAATTATGAATGATTTATAGTTGAACAATATTCATAATCGTTTTACATTCTATCATAAATTTGTCCTGGCACTAGTTTTAAAAGTGCTGCAATTAATCTCCAACGTCTTGTTATGTAAACTATTTTTCGCTTGTTTTTAATTGCATTTAAAATTTGTCTTGAGGCCTTGTCAACCGATGCAACCCAAAATTGTCCTTCTCCTTTTGCCATATCGGTGTCAACAAAGCCCGGCCTAATATCTGTTACCGTAATTTTTGTTTTTAATTTATTTGACTTTTGCCGCAAGCCTTCTAAATAATTAATCTGAAATGCTTTTGTTGCATTATATGCCGGTGCTTGTCGGCTTCCACGAAGTCCGGCAATTGAACTGATTGCAACTAAATGTCCAAATGTCTGCTTCTCAAAATAATTGAAAGTCCAGTCGGTAATTGCTGTAAATCCACTTACGTTTGTATCAATGGTTTGTTTTTCTGTTTCAAAATCCAGATTGTCATTTAAGTTGCCTGTTCCCGAGCTAATTATTAATAAGTTAAGTCCACCTAATTCATTAACAAGTTCTTCTAATTGTTGAGATAGGTTATTTGTGTCGGTTATGTCAAATGATTTGATAACATAACGGTCTGGGTTTTCATTTTTTAGTTCTATTAGTAAATTGGTTCGTCTGCCGGTAATGCCAACTTTATAGCCATTATCAATCAGCAATTTCGCAAGTCCTTTTCCTATTCCGGATGTTGCTCCAACTATAATTGCTTTTTTCATTCAGTAATGTTTTTCGATGTCTTATTTTAACGGCTCATTCAGTTACCACAAGTTATTCTTTAATTAATGTGTATTTCCCTTCTTTTATTTCAACAATTTTCCAACCCTTATTTAATGTTAATACATAGTCGTCTTCATTTATTATTTCTAAATTCAATGACTTTGGAGCCGGAACAATAAATAATTGCCAATCATTTGACCTGTATATTCCATCATTAACTTCCAAAATGCCCCATTCACCAACTAAGCGCATTGTTTTATAAACTACTCCATTATCAATTGGGATCAGCTTTTCTTGTGGATTAAATGTAAATTTGAGGTTGTTATTTCGAATAATTAGTTGATTTCCTTTAATTAATTTATCTTTATACAAATTCGTCAGTTTTTTCTGTTTTTTAAATTTTTCAGTTTCATTTTTTATTAAAGTTTCATAATTGTAATTACTTCCAATTTTTTCTACAAGTGCTTTAAGCTGTAAAGTGTCTGATGGTATCTCAACCATAACAACATTTTCAATAATTTCAGTTATGCTTTTACCATCAATTATTTGTTTGAGCCACTCAATATTCAAATCATCGAAAAGAAAGCCATAAGCAGGACCAGTCAAATAAGCAAAAGAATTTGCAAAACCATCCTTATTTTCTGCAAGATCAAGTTGCTTAGCTATTACTTTTGGAATTATATTTTCATTTAAGCCACAAAGTTTATAACCGGTATATTCCGGCATTCCTTCATGTCGCTCAAATTCATTTTCATTATTACCCGGAAATAATTTTTGTCTGTACTTTCTAATAATTAACGCATCTTTAAGAGCAGCTTTTTTATCCGATATATTTTCTGACACGAGTGCCTTACTTAGTACACGTAGTTCAAGTTTAAAAAGAATAGAGCCTTGTCGTTCGTCCAAGTGTATATTTGATGTCATCACAGGAGATATACCTACTCTACCCTCAACCCTGCTATGCCAACTTTCATGAATCAGAAGTTTATTTCTTGAATATGGGTCATTCAGTGAAGGATCATTCCAATTTACAATAGCCCATTTTATTCCGCTCCAGTCAATTGAATAGTTCGCAATATTAATATTTCCCGGAAGCTTCCCGATAAATACCCCTTCTTGTTCTGATAGTTTTCCTTCATTGTCCGGTTGATTTGCTATTATTATCCTGGATTCAGGAATAACCAACATAGTTGGCCCATATAGATTTATACCCCAAAGCTTTCCATTGTCAACTGAGCACAGAGAATCCATTTCTGTAAAGTAAGATTTAGCTAAAGCATAATCAATGTCTCCCTGAGCCTTTATATTAACCGGTAACATAATTTGAATTGTTATAATCGCAATAATCAGGCTAATAAATTTCTTGTGTGTTTTCATTTTGTTTCCGTTTTTTAATTTGTGTTGGGCACTGAGTTTATTTATTGTTTGTCGGAATATTTTCTCAATTTGATATTTTTATATGTTGGTATGTTATCCCGAATATCAAAGGCTTCTCCGTCATTAGTAAAATAGAGGCCAGGTATATATTCCTTTAATTCATTTCCTCCAAAAATTCCAGACACATTTAATT
>JAIORY010000409.1 GCA_021107915.1 Bacteroidales bacterium
ACCATTGTAAAATTCAAAATTCTCTGTATGTCATTTTGAAAAACAATTGGTATAAGTTGCGTTTAGTCATTGTACATTTTTTTTATCGTTTTTATTCGATCATGTTTTTTAGTGAATTATTATCATGCTTAGTTTTGCAATATTTTTTTTGCTGTTTCACGTAAATAATAAATATCAGATTCTTTAGATATTTTCAATAGGTCTTCTTTGCTAACAGGAGATAAAAGAAATTCGCAAATTTCGTTGATATTTATTAAACTATAATGTAGGCGTTTCAGATCAAAATCTAATGCGATTCTTTCTCCTTTTTCCCCATATATTTTAAATGATTTTGTGAATTTATTAGTTTTGATCTCAATCTCAAAGTTTAACCTTAGCCAAGAGCCAATATCATATTGCTGAGACTTAAAAATTATTTTTATAAATATTTCCAAATCATTATAATTGTTCAGTAAAATTTTGTTTTCCGGAATTATTTTAAGTGCACCGATAGTTGCAAGGGTACGATCAGTATTTATATTTTGATTGATTATATCAATTATCTGTTTATAATACTTATGATCATTAATATTGTTGAGTGCTACCCATTTTATTGAAGAGTTATTATTATTTTTAGCAATGTCAAGTAAAATATTTTGATCAGTTATTTTTTTCACAGCAACATACCTAACAGACCATTCTTTATTATTATTAGCAATATGTGCTAAAATATTTTGATCAGTTATTTTTTCTGTAGCAGCACTAGAAACTACTATACTTTTATCATTATTAGCAATTTGTGATAAAATATTTTGATCAGTTATTTTTTTTACTGCATTATATCTAACATAATACCATGTATCATATTTAGCAATCTCTTTGAGGATATTTTGATTAGTTATTTTTTCTACGGCGGTACTTCTATCAATATCATTTGCAGCATTTTTAGCAATCTCTACTAAAAATAATTGATCAGTTATTTTTTCCATGGCAGCCTTTCTAATCTTCCAATCTGTATCATTTATAGCAATATCCTTTAAAATATTTTGATCAGTTATTTTATAAGTAGCTAAAAGATTTAATTTAGTTATTTCATCTGTAGCATTTCTTCTAATATTCCCATCAGGAGAATTTTTAGCAATATCTGTTAAACAATTGAGCTTGGTTATTTTTTTTGCAGCAGTTACTCTAACATTCTTATCTGTATCATTTATAGCAATATATACTAAAATATTTTGATCAGTTATTTTTTCTACAGCTGCTTTTCTAACAGTTTCATGGATGTCATTTTTTGCTATGTTAAATATGATATTTTGATTATCTATTTTTCTTACAGCACCTTCTCTAACATCTGAAGATATATCATTTATAGCAATATCAGCTAAAAGATTTTGGTCAGTTACTTTTCTTACAGCCAAATACCTATGATAATAATCGGTATCATTTTTTGCAATATATTTCAATTTTTCACATGATTTTGTATGCCCCTTTGAGCATTTTGAGATCAATTTCATAACCTTATCGCGACTTGATTGGGCAATATTGTTATTAACAAAAATAAACATTAATAATAAAAAAAGTATGTTCCTAATTTGAAATGCATGCACTCGATAAGTAACTCTTTTTAAAATTAGAGTACTTTTTGTTTTAGAACTATTACATCTTAAATTTCTCTTTTTCATATATTAAGTTCAATAAAAAAATCAAATAATATGTTAAAGTTTTCTAACTATGTAATTAACTCATGTTCAAAATCCTATTAGGTATTTGTTTTTGCGCAAAATCGGATTTTAGTCAATTGGTTTGTCCAAAGGAGCGGAGCTATCAACCTGAGTCCGATTTGTGTTCTTAAATAATTGTTATTTGGTTGTTGCTCCACCCATTTGAGTAAAAAAGCTGTCGATAGGCTCCCAGAGTTCAATTTTGTTTCCTTCCGGGTCCATAATATGAACAAATTTCCCGTATTCAAACTCTTCAATTTTGTCCACTATTGTTACACCATTTTCTTTAAGTTTAATTACCAAGCCTTTTATATTCTGAACTCTATAATTTATCATAAACTCTTTCTCTGATGGTGCGAAGTAGTTTGTTTCTTCATCAAATGGATTCCAATTAAGGTAATTGATTTCTTCAGGTCGGTTTGCGTTCCTGAATTCAAAAGGCGAACCGAAGTCATTTATTGCAAGACCTAAGTTTTTACCATACCATTCCCTTGTTTTTTGAGGATTTTTCGAACGAAAGAAAATTCCGCCTATACCTGTAACTTTTGGTGTTGTGTCGCTCATAATAACCTCTTTTTGTTCGGGTTTATCATTTTGCGTATTCTTAATTTCCTGCTTATTTGTTAAAGTATTGCAACTTGTAGTTAAAATTATTAGAAGAAGAATTTTAGTCAGATTTTCCATTTTTTTTAAATTGCTTACAACTATTGCAATATTTAAAGATGTGCATCTTGAAACACCAAAGATATAAATAATATTTTTAAAAGCATAATTTGTGATAATTTGCCATTTTTAGGTTAAAGTAATATGTTCAGACGGACTTTCTATGGTCGAAAGGAGAAACTTACTCTTGGTTTTATTTGCAAACTTTCTGGAAATATAATTCTCATAACTCATACATACATCTGCACTGAAATTTATACCACAGCTAATCATATCATCCAGAATATTTTCATTTACATTATCAAGATCAGATTTTAAGATATTATTTTTAATGATTGAAAAGATTATACCTGCATTAAAATTATCGCCGGCACCAATAGTGCTGACAGTTTTAATTTTTGCTACAGAATATTCTTTTTGGATCTTTGGAGTAAATAGAAAAACGCCCTTATCACTGGCAGTATAGATTAAATTTTTGCAATCAAATTGCCTTATTTTGTTGTATGCAGATTGTGGATTGTTGATGTTAAAAATAACCGAAAAATCTTCATCAGAACCTCTTACAATATCCGAAACTGAAATATTTCTGATAATAAATTTTCGTAAACTTTCAATTTGATCTTTATGTGGTTTTCTGATATTTGGATCATAAATGATTATTGCTTCAGCTTTTCGGGCGTTTTCAATAAATCTCATAACTTGTTCCCTTACTTCTGGTGAAAGAGAATAAAAAGAACCGAACAATACAATGTCGTTTTTCTTTATCTGAGGAAACTCTATATTCAACCTTTCTTTTGGATAAAGCTTGAAAAAAGTATATTCCGCTTCATTTCTGTCATCTAAAAAAGCAAGTGAGATTGCTGTTTTACCATTGCTGAATTTAAAAATAAATTTTGTGTTTACACCATTAGAAATTAAAAAATCATCAATAAGTTTTCCCGCTTTATCTTTTCCGTATTCACTTATCAGGCTTACCGTCATATCAAGTCTGCCAAGCGAAACGGCAGTATTTAGCATAGCACCGCCGGCTTTTGCATCACAGGGCTTCGAGTTTTTAAATATAATATCAAAAACCGTTTCACCTATTGTATAGATGTTTCGCATCAGTTTTTCGAATCGAACTTTTGTTGAGCTTTATCAAGTGTCTTTTTCAATTCATTTAGATTATCATCTTTGATAGCCTTAGAGATTTTGTTTCTTAATTCAAATTCTTTTCTAAGTTCCGAATTGCTTTGAAGTTCTTTAAGAAAGCTCTCATTTTCTTTTACAGAAAGTTCCTCGTTTTCAAATTTTTCAATAAGTTCAATGTATTTTGCCATATTTTTTTAATTTCCCGGTTTTCCCTATTCTTGAAATAGCGAAGGTACAAATTTATTAAAATTTATTGTAATTCACTCGTAAGTTAAAAAGCAAAATGCAAATTTGTAAAAGAATTTTCTATTTTTGTCAGAATAAAATTTATAATATATTTTATGACCATCAGGAAAAACAAGACACACATTTATGCTGTACTTGCAATGTTGATCTGGGGTATGTCGTATATCTGGACAAAAATTGTGTTTCAGTGCTATTCCCCGTTTACAACTGTTTTTCTTCGATTTTTAATATCTTCAATAATATTGATAATTTACCTGAAATATTCCGGCAGGTTGACAAAAATTGATAAAAAAGATTATTTATTATTTCTTTTTGCAGCTTTTTTTAATCCGTTTTTATATTTTCTTGGCGAGAACTTTGGGCTAAAATTTGCTTCTCCTACTGTTAGTGCGGTAGTTATTTCAACAATTCCTGTATTTACTCCGGTTGCAGTATTTTTGGTAACAAAAGAGCGTCTTTCAAAACTTAATATTTTTGGATTGCTAATATCTTTTCTTGGAATTATAATAATTATTGTAGAAAAAGATTTCTCGATACAGGCATCTCCATTAGGATTGCTTTTCTTGTTCGGTGCAGTAGTTGCTGCAATTATTTATTCCTTCTTTCTTAAAAAACTTGCAAGCAAATATTCATCTATAACTCTTATAACTTATTTAAACATTATCGGAACAATATATTTTCTCCCATTATTTTTGGCTTTCGATTATTCGGAATTTATAACAATTATACCATCAACTGATGTTATTATTTCCTTACTATTTCTGGGACTTTTTGCATCATCAATAGCATTTGTTTTCTTCACGATAAGTGTAAAAAACATAGGGATAAATAAAACAAATTTATACACAAATTTAATTCCGGTATTTGCTGCACTAATTTCATATTTTTATCTTGGCGAATATTTTAGCTTTAATAAAATCGTAGGAATAATAATAGTAATACTTGGAGTTTTGATTTCACAAATTAATAAGCAGAGAAGTATTATCAGGATTTTTTCATAAAAAATATTCTATATTGAATTCGATTTATCCTAAATATTTTAGATTAAATTATTTTGCGGATTAATTATTTTTCTATCTTTGCAAACTCAAAAATTATGGCGAGGTAGCTCAGTTGGTTAGAGCGTCGGATTCATAACCCGGAGGTCCCGAGTTCAATTCTCGGTCTCGCTACAAAAAAACCCCTTTAGACTTTTTGTTTTAGAGGGGTTTATGATTTTCGTCTAAAATACTAAAATTTTTATATCTTTGCTATTAATAATTTACTCTAATTTTATAACCTAAATATATTTTGTCATGAAAAAACTCTTGTTTTCTTTTATCATTGTTTTATTAGCTTCCTATTTATTAGCACAACATCAACCTAATGTTTTGCCTCAAACTGATAAAATGATGATCCACCATCCTATTATTCCTCAGCAATTTCACCCTAAACAAAACCATGAAACGACTTTCTCCGATGAAATGGATTTTAGTTTGCCAAGTATGTCAAACTCAGAATTGGATATACGAGTGGATTCTATATTTTATTTTACTAATTACGGAAATTCTAAAAGTGTTTATATCTACGATGCAAATGGTAATATACTGACTTCTACGATGCAAAAATGGAATAACGGCGTATGGATAAAATATTGGGTGAGTACATATACTTATGATGCCAACGGAAATTGCCTGACTTCGATATATCAAAAAGTGATACTCGGCGTTTTTAGGAATGAAAGATTAGACCTTAATACATACGATGATTATGGGAATAAACTAACTCATTTAGTGCAATTTTGGGAAAATAACGCTTGGGAAAACAGTGGGTTATCTACTTACACATATGATGCATATGGGAATATGCTAACTGCTTTTTCTCAACACTGGAAAAACAGCAATTGGGAGAATTGGAGTTTAAATACATGTATTTACAATGCTAATGGAGATTTACTGATGAATTTACATCAGGGTTGGGATAATAACACTTGGGATAATTCTAGATTACATGTCTATACATACAATAGCAATAATAATTTGCTAACTGAATTATATCAAGACTGGGAAGAAGGTGAATGGATAGATATTCGACAACATACTTTTACTTATGATACTAATGAAAAAATTCTAACTGATTTATTTCAAGAAAGGACTTATAGTGTAATGAAAAATATTCGATTAAAAACATACACATACGATGACAATGGGAATTGTCATACTTATTTGTTTCAATTCTGGGAAAACAGTGAATGGATTAATGACTGTATTGAAACATATACATACAATGATGATGGATATATGTTGACTCATTTATTGGAAGCATGGGAAAACAATGATTGGGTAAATTACTACTATTATATTTATACCTACGATAATAATGATGATTTGCAGTCATTATTAAAACAGTACTGGGAGGACGGAAACTGGGAAAATTATAGAATCTACATCTATGCCTACGATTACAATGGGAATAAATTGTCTGAGTTAACTCAATCATGGATAAATGACGAATGGGAAAATTATTATAAAGTTGAGTATGTTTTCCTCCCGTGTCAAGTAAATGCAACAGCTTCAAGGTGGGATGAAAGCAATTGGGTGAGAGCTACACAATATTTTATTATTACTATAGGTGGAGAAGAATATTTAATTAATAATTATGCTTCTAGCCTTGAGTTTTATTATTCATATGAGAATATTGGTATAGAAGAGCAGCATTCGTTTTTGGATAATTCCCCCATGCATTGTTTTCCAAATCCCGCAATAGATCAAATCAATCTTGTCATAAATTCGATATTACAAGCTGATAATTATTTTTTGGAATTGTTTGACCAAACCGGACAAAAAATCAAATCTTTTGAAATGTCGTCAGATATTGGTTCATTAGTTCTGACTCTTTATGTAAAGGATGTTCCACCCGGATTATATTTATTACGTTTAACTGCAGGTATGCAAGCCTATTCACAAAAAATTATTATTTCGAAATAGGAGTTATCTTTCTATAATTAGCTCTTTTGGAAATCCTTTTGACTATTAATTAGCTGGAATATATTTTAAAACACTTAAATTCTCAATATAAAAAAAGCCAACCCCATCAGGTTGGCTCAAATTTTTATAAAAAGAAAGATTCTTTATTTATCTTCGAGTAAAGCCGGTATTTTTCTTTATCTTTTTTTTCGAAAAAGAAAACTTTTCCGTTTCTTTGAAATACTTGATAATCTACATTGTTTACTTCTCTCTCAATCAATCCACTATCTTTTATTTCTTTAAGGGTATAATAATTATCAATTTTCATTGGATTAATTTTAAAACTTATACGCAAATAAAATAAAAATGTTCGGGTAAATATACTAATTCTTTAGCAGATTTGCGAAGCAAAGCTGTTTAGAATTAGTTATGCGTGCGGAATAGACTTATAAAACTTTTGCATTTCTATTCCGCATTAGTATGCAAATAAAAAGTCCGCAAATTACTTGCGGACTTTTCTAACCAAAAAACCAAAGAAGAAATTATAGAAATAAATATATTGTTCCTGAATTACCGTTTCTTTCCCAGTCAAGTTTAAATTTTGTAGGGCAGTCATCACCGCTTACAGGTTGGTTGTTGCTGTCATAACCAAAGGTGATAGTTGCACTTTTGTATTCATCTCCTGGAATCTGGTGAACCTTTATTCCTGAAACAGGATCCCAATTGCATGCTTGTTTGTATTCAACTGCCTGGATTATTTGTGTGTAAAAATCTTCGCCATTTCTGTTTGTACCCCAAACAACCAGATTTTCGTAGCCGTTAGAATAACCAAAGCCGCTTACAGTTACAATAAACTCACTTGGTGATCCGGTAAAAAGTTTCTGACGGGCGAAATTCCAAATTTTGCTTGTGCCATTTCCAAACACAGCACTCATCGATCCTGTAGCCCTATGAACTACATATTCTATTCCGTTTCCTATTAGCCAGATAACTCCTCCGCTTTCATTTTCAAGAGTTCGTGTACCGTTAAGTGTAACTGTTTGTTGTGTTCCAACCTTAGTAATGGTAAAATCAATAATTTTTACATTAACAGTTGCCCCGGCTTCGTACCAATTCACACCTACAGGTTTTCTGATTTCAATATTTCCGGTTCTGGTTCTGGTTCCGGCACAATTTAAACCATCGTAAGTAACATAAAAAATGACAGTGTCATTAATTACATTTACCGAATCAAGTGTTGCATTGCAAGGTGGTATCCACCAGTTGGTTGATTTAAAATCGCCTTCTGATAAAAATGAACAAACATCAATCATGATGTCATCCGAGGATTGAACTATTAGATTCTCGTCTTGCGACAGAGCTTCCATTGATGATGTATCGGTTATTACCGGATCAGGATTTTTTTTGCATCCGACAATCGCCAAACTAATTACTAAAAGTAATACTGCACTAAATTTTAATGTTTTCATGATAAATAAATTTTAATTAATAATATTTCGAATTGTTTTGTTTTCGCTTTTCATTAATAGTACACATGAATATCGGTTTACCCTTATGGAGTGATGGAAAAATTGTAATTAATTGTAATTGATTGTAATTAATAGTAATTGGTTGTAATTAAATGTAATTTATTAATGGAATGATGGAATATTGGAAAA
>JAIORY010000072.1 GCA_021107915.1 Bacteroidales bacterium
GGAAAAGATAATAAATTGTTGTGGCATATTTCCGAAGACTTGAAAAGGTTTAAAAGAATTACAAAAGGTAATAAGATAATAATGGGAAAAAATACATATTTATCACTTCCTGTACGCCCCCTGTCAAATCGTGAAAATATTGTTATAACTGATGTTCAGGGAGAAAAGTTTGAAGGTTGTACCACGGTTAATTCAATTGATGAAGCTCTTGAATTATGTAACGAAAAAGAAGAAAGTTTTATAATTGGTGGAGCTTCGATTTATAAACAATTTCTTGATTATGCTAATAAATTTTATCTCACGAGAGTGAATAAAGATTTTGAAGCCGATACTTTTTTGGAAGTTGATTTTAGCGATTGGAAGTTAGTTGAAGAAGAAAATATTGTTGATGATCCTCAGAATGATTTTACATATTCCTTTTTGACTTATATAAAATAGTTTAAAGTTTATGATTGAGTCCACTCCGAAAACAAAAAAAATGCCACTAAAACACTAAGGCACAAAAACCCACAAAATAAATATTGTTATTTGATTGGTTTTAGTGGAATTTTGTGATTTTGTGCTTTAGTGGCTAAAAACACTTTTCGGAACGAACTCAAGGTTTATAGTTTAAGATTGGGAATCTAACCCAAAACTCAAAATCTTGTTCGTGACGTTTTCTTACCAAACATTTAGTTTTTGTACAAAGAATGAATATCATATTTTTTAGACAAGACAAAATATATTTTGTGTAAAACGTTATTAGTTTAGCGTTAAATTAAAAATCAATACTAATGAGAAAAATACTTGTAATGGCAACTGTTGCGGTAATATTTATGTTTGCTGCTTGTAATAAAAATAATGAATCTGTTGATTATAATAAAAATATATTCACTGTTATGAATCATATTATGGCAGAAGATATTTATACAGAGATATTTAATATGACTTTTAGGACAGCGGTTGATACAGCTTTTCAAAATAGTGGGTTTATGGAATATTTTACAGCGGATATTTATTATAATGAAACAGAGAATATAATAAAAGTTGCTTATCCATCTTGGGATATTCTTTGTGAAGATAACTTATATCGTAGTGGTAATTATGAGATTTCTCTATCGGGATATCTTTTAGATTCATCGGTTTATGCAGAAGTTGTTTTCGATACTTTCGCTGTTCAAAATAATGTAGTTTCAGGGAATTATACAATTACAAACACAGGATTAACAACTGATGGAAAAGTTAAATTCAATGTTGCTCTTCAGAATGGAAATATTCAAATAAATGATTCTGTTTTAAATATCTCACGCCAATCCGAACAAACATTTGTTTGGGTTGAAGGTGATGATACGCCTTTTGATTTTACTGATGATCTTTTTCTTATTTCAGGCGAATCAAGCGGTGTTGCTTCAAACGGAGTTGAATTTCAGCTTAGCACTGAAGATGCTTTAAATAATTATATTTCATGTTATTGGATATCAGGTGGAGTTCAGGAAATTATCTTTTCCTCACTTGATTCAAAAACAGGAATTATTGATTTTATTTTAGATGACAGTTGTAATACAAAATTTGAGTTTACTATAGATGGGTTTATTTTTTATGATGAAATAGAGAATATCTATTAGTTGATTTTATTTATTCCGGAATATTATCACTAACAACAATATTTCTTAAAATTTTTAAATTTCCGTCTTCAGTAATCTTAAAATTCCATTTCAAGGTTTTAAATTCTTTGTAATAACGCTCGGTAATATAAAAGCCTGCTTTATAGGTATTTGTCTTTTTAATTTTCTTACTAAGAAGTTTGATATGATAAAACTTAAATCCGTCAATAGCTACATAAAGGTCGTTATTATAAAAGCGTAATGTGCCAAATTCAGTCCAAACATCTTTAATTCTGTAAGCAATATTTTCAGTAAATTCATCATTTACAATTGTGTAGATAACAACTACTGAATTGTCGTAATTAACTGCAAGTGTACCTTTATTGTAAGTAATATCAAAAATTGTTTCTTCGCCTGTATTTATTGTTTGAAAATCGACCCAGTCTCCTGACTGTGAATAAGACGACATCCCGACAAGGAAAAACATAAATAAAAATGTAATTCTAAAAACAACTCTCATTTTTGTAATAGTATTTTTGATTTTATTTGGGGAATGAAATTTCATAACAGATCAATACAATTCCAACACCTCATTAAAAAGTCGTTCTTTATTTATCGGAACTACACCAACTTCTTCACAAACAATTCCTCCGGCAAGATTTGATATCGAAGCAATATTTTTAGGTGCAAGTCCGGCAACCAAACATAAAGTTGCTACACTAATAACTGTATCGCCGGCACCCGAAACATCAGAAATAGTACGTATATGCGCAGGAATGAAATGTTTTTCAAATTTATTTTCAGATACTTTGGTGCTTATCATAACACCTTTTTCTGATAAAGTAGTAAGAATGGTCTTTATATTTTGTTGTTTGTGTAATTTGTCAACTACATATTTTAATTCTGAATTTTCCGCAGTAACAGATTCCATTTTCAAACCTTCTTTCAGTTCCTTTAGATTAGGTTTAAAAAGACTTACATTTTTAAATTCAGTAAAATTTTTCTTTTTCGGGTCAACCACAACCGGAATTTTTTTATCATTTGCCAAAGCTATCACTTTAGTGATTAAATCTTTTGATAAAACACCTTTGTTATAATCCTGGAAAACAATTGCTTTAACATCACCTTTATTCATTAGATGATGGATAACAGATAAGAGCCTGTCAAAATCATCTTTAATAAGGT
The DNA here is from genome assembly GCA_021107915.1 of Bacteroidales bacterium. Taxonomy (GTDB): domain Bacteria; phylum Bacteroidota; class Bacteroidia; order Bacteroidales; family JAIORY01; genus JAIORY01. The sequence goes on from JAIORY010000072.1 coordinate 2,769, forward strand.
CGGATATAATCTCCTCGTCAACTCTTATCAACTGTGAATTGTTTCCGAAAACCCTGAATTTTGTTGTTGTAATACGATTACTGCTTTTAGTAATTCCTTCAAAAGAAAGGTTTTCATTTTTCAGAAGTTCAATAAACTCATTTCCTTTAGAATCGTCGCCAATGGCTGAGCAAAGAACAGGTTTTGCTCCAAGCGACTTTAAGTTCAGAGCAACATTTGCTGCACCTCCCAAACGGTTTTCTCTTTTCTTTACGGCAACAACAGGAACAGGGGCTTCCGGTGATATCCTGTCAACCTTTCCCCATAAATAGGAGTCAATCATCACATCACCAACTACCAATATTTTCTGATTATTGAAGGATTCAAATAGTTTATAACATTCTTCTTTGCTCGTCATTATTGATGTTTAAAGTTCTACTTAGTATTTTTATTTATAATGATAAAATGCTACAATGCTTAAATGATAAAATGCTTAAATGCTAAAATATACTCACAGTTGATTGATCTTATTTCAACTTAGCTAAAGCAGATTTAATCCTTTTCATTGCTTCGATAAGTTTTTCGTTTGAAGTAGCATAAGAGACTCTCACACAATCAGGATTTCCAAATGCAGACCCGGGAACTAATGCTACATGTACATTTTCGAGAATATACATACAAAAATCTTTACTGTTTTTGATTGTTGTTTTGCCATTCGATTTTCCATAATATGAATTTACCTCAGGGAAAAAATAAAATGCACCATCAGGCATATTTGCTTTAATACCCGGAATATCGCATAATAATTCATAAACCAAATCTCTTCTTTCTTTAAAAGCCTTAAGCATATTTTGAATTTCTTCAGAAGACTCCTTAGATATTTGCATAGCTTTCAGGGCTGCCAATTGAGATATTGACGAAGCACCTGAAGTATATTGTCCCTGTATAATATCGCAGGCTTTGGCAAGAAATTTTGGAGCAGCAGCGTAACCAATTCTCCAACCTGTCATTGCATAACCTTTTGAAACTCCGTTGATAACTACAACCTGTTCTTTAACAAAATCAAATTCTGCAATACTTCTGTGTTTTCCCGAAAAGTTTATGTATTCATAAATTTCATCAGAAATAATAATAATATTTTTATGTTTAGAAACTACCTCAGCTATTTTTCTCAGCTCATCTTCAGAATAAAGCATTCCGGTAGGATTACTTGGAGAACTAAAAATGATGGCTTTTGTTTTTTCGGTGATTGCCTTTTCAAGTTGTTCGGCAGTAACTTTAAAATCAGAGTTGATAGTTGTTGGTATTTCTACAACTTTTCCTTCGGCTAAATGAACAAACTCAGGATATGAAACCCAGAAAGGTGAAGGAATAATGACTTCGTCACCGGGATTAATAAGACACAAAATAATATTTGCAATTGATTGTTTTGCACCATTAGAAACTACAATCTGATCAACATCATAATCCAGATCATTATCTCTTTTCAATTTTTCGACAATTGCTTCACGAAGCTCGGGTAGTCCCGACACCGGCGTATAATGAGTTTTATTATTGTCGATTGCAATTTTTGCTTCATCTTTAATAGCTTCAGGAGTATTAAAATCCGGTTCGCCGATACTTAAAGTGATAACATCGTAACCCTGTGATTTTAACATCCGGCTACGTCGGGTCATTTCAAGTGTAGCTGACTCGGTTAAATTATTAACTCTGTTGGATAAAATATTATTTTTCATTGATATTTATTTTATAATGATTAAGGACTTTTTATAAATCACAAAAATACATATTTTGGAGATATAAAAGGGCTAAATATTATTTTGCATAAAAATCGTATCTTGCGTTCGTTTTCAAAACAAACAATAAATCAAAAAAAAAGAAACATTATGAGTGAAATTTTCGAAATTCTGAAATACATTTTACCTTCTCTAATAGTTGCCGGACTTGTATATTTTATTTTAAAAGAGTTTTTAAAAACAGACAACATTAAACAACAAACTGAAATCAAACTTGCAAATCAAAAGTTGATCACTCCAATTCGTCTTCAGGCTTATGAAAGGATAGTTTTATTTCTGGAAAGAAATTCGCCAAACAATTTGGTGCTACGGGTTAACAAGCCAAAAATGACTGCTCTGGATTTACAAATTTCGCTAATAAAAACCATTCGCGATGAGTTTGAACACAACCTGTCGCAACAGCTTTATATTTCGGCAAAAGCATGGGATTTGGTTAAAAATGCAAAGGAAGACCTTATAAAAACTATTAATACAGCAGCATCACAAACACCGGAAAATTCAACTTCCGCCGATTTGGGACAAATGATTTTTAAGTTATCACTTGAACAAAAGAATTCGCCACAAAAGATTGCTCTTGATTTTGTTAAGAAGGAAATTAAAATGCTTTTTTATTAGATAATCCAATCTAAAAAGCCATCGGATGACTAATATTCAAGAATCGCATAAACAATAAAATTATATATCAATTAATTAGAAAGTCATCCGATGGCTATCATGAAAATAACTAAAATTATAAAATAGACATCCATTTTATAATTTCGTAACTTTGCATGATGATTAATATGTCAGAAAAAGCAATAAATAATATAGCAATGATTGGTGCAGGGAATGTTTCCTTTCACCTGACAAAAGCTTTTTTTAAAGCAGGGAAAAACATTGTCCAGATTTTTGGAAGAAATACTGATAATGGAAATAGTTTGGCTGAAAGTGTTTCTGCCGAATTTATTACTGACCTCAGTAATCTCACAATCGATGCCGATCTTTATATTGTTTCTGTTCCTGATAATGTTTTAATTGAAGTTCTTGACAAAATAAATATTCCTAACAAATTAATTGTTCATACATCCGGTACAAGTGAAATAGAAATTTTAAAAAACACTTCCGGTAATTACGGAGTTTTTTATCCTTTACAAACATTCACTAAAACCAAAAATGTTGACTTCAAAAATATTCCTGTTTGCATTGAAGCCAATAACAAAACTAATCTTTATCTACTCAGTATTCTTGCAAAAAGCATTTCGGATGACGTAAAAGAAATAACATCCGAACAACGCATCATTCTTCATGTTGCAGCAGTTTTTGCTTGTAATTTCTCGAATTATCTTTATACAATTGCCGATGAAATTCTGGAAGAGCACAATCTTTCATTCGATCTCATCAAGCCATTGATACAAGAAACTGCCGAAAAAATACAAACTCACAAACCTTCTTATGCACAAACAGGTCCTGCAAAAAGAGAAGATTATCAAACTATTGAAACTCATTTAAAAGCTTTATCAAAATTTCCTGAATTCAAGGATATTTATGAAATTCTATCAAAAAAGATCATTAATCATAAAAAGAAAAAATGACCAACTATAAAAAACTTCTAAAAAATATAAACACTTTTATTTTTGATTATGACGGGGTGTTTACAAAAGGGACTGTAATATTAATGCCAACGGGAGAACCCCTAAGAACTGCTCATGTTAAAGACGGATACGCTATTCAGTTGGCTGCCAAAAAAGGATATAATATTGTGATTATTTCCGGCGGTAAATCAGAAACTATAAACAATAGATTTTCGGCATTAAGGATAAAGGACATATTTCTTGGAGTTGAAAACAAAGTTAAAATCTTTAACGAATACCTTAAAAAACATAATGTTAAAACTGAGAACACACTTTATATGGGCGATGATATTCCCGACTACGAAGTAATGCAAAAAGCAGCTTTGCCTTGTTGTCCGGCAGATGCCTCTGAAGAAATAAAATCTATTTCGAAATATATTTCTGATAAAAAAGGTGGAGAAGGATGCGTGCGCGATATTATTGAGCAAGTGCTGAAAGTTCAAGGAAAATGGATGAATGATGATGCTTATGATTGGTAAAGAAGATTTTAGATTTTAGATTTAATTAGAACACAAACACATGAAACCATATTTAAGCATACTGCGATTACCTAATTTACTGATAGTAATTCTTACTCAATATCTTGTTCGTTTTTGTGTTATTAAACCTCTACTTAATTCTCAGGGAGTTGAACTACAGATGGGAGAATTTCATTTTCTATTACTGGTTCTTGCAACTGTTTTGATAGCTGCTGCGGGTTATTTTATTAATGATTTTTTTGATACAGAAATTGATGAAATAAATAAGCCCGGAAAAAACCCTGTTGATACAAAAATCAAAGCTTCAACAATCAAAAATTTGTACATTATCATCAACATTATTGCAGTTAGTATTGGTTTTTATCTTGGATATGTAATTGAAATTTTTCAACTTGGTTTTATTTTCCTGTTTACCGCGATAATGCTTTGGTATTATTCGGCAAAATATAAAAGACAATTCCTGATGGGCAATCTTGCTGTTGCAATATTGTCGGCACTGGTAATTTTTCTTCCCTGGTTATTCGAATTTATTTCGTTACGTTCAAATTCAACTGAATTTTTAAATGCTTCTCAGGTGCTACATAAAATAAACATTTTGATTTGGGCTTACTCTCTTTTTGCATTTCTTACTTCAATTATCCGCGAAATATTAAAAGACATGCAAGACCGAAAAGGCGATATGAAATTTGGTTGCCGGACTATGCCTGTTGTTATTGGAATATTCAAAACAAAAATTGTAGTTGCTTTTTTTATCTTGATCTCAATTGCTGCACTTGCGTACGGACAATTTATTTTGTTTTCGGAAAATCTTAATATTGTATTTTGGTATTTTATGATTGCCGTTCAGCCCTTATTTATTTATCTTTTTGTAAATGTTTTGAAAGCAAAATCAATTGAAGATTTCAAATTTCTCAGCAATACATCAAAAATTATTATGTTGGCAGGAATTTTATCAATGCAATTGTTTTTACTATAACTAATCGGTATCAAAATTAAAAGTTTGGATATAAAGATAAGTAGCGGAGAATCAATGATAGAATGCGTGAATGATTAAATGCGTGAATGATTAAATAAATTAAAAAGATGGGAACACTTGATAATCTGAAAAAATATAAAATAATTTTAGCTTCAAAATCACCAAGAAGAAAGCAATTATTAGAAAATCTTGGAGTTGAATTTATAATTATCACTAAAAACGTTAAGGAAGTTTATCCTTCGAATATAACTCCTGCCGAAACTGCATTGTTTTTGTCCGAGCTTAAGGCAGGTGCTTTTCCCGAATCAGAACTTGATAATGACACCCTGATAATTGCTGCTGATACAATAGTTTCCTTAAACGGGGAAATAATGGGCAAACCTTCAGATTATGATGATGCGAAAGAAATACTAAATAAACTTTCGGGCAGAGACCACGAAGTAATTACAGGCGTCAGTCTAAAATCAAAAACTAAATTCAGATCCTTCTCCGTAAAGACAAAAGTTCATTTTAAAAAACTTAGCGATGAAGAGATAGATTTTTATGTTTACAATTATAAACCAATGGATAAAGCAGGTGCGTACGGAATTCAAGAATGGATTGGATATATCGGTATTGATAAAATTGAGGGATCGTTTTATAATGTAATGGGATTGCCTACTCAAAAACTATATGAAGAGCTGCTGAA